>JAMOOQ010000013.1 GCA_027100635.1 Campylobacteraceae bacterium
ACTAAGCCTAGATGCCCTAATTTTTTTGTTTTTATTTTATTTATTTTTGTAAAACAGATGGTATATTCCTAATATATATTTATTTCTTATTATATTACTTTAAGTTTATAGGGGTGATGAATGTCAGTTAATGAGCTGGTAAATTATAAAATTTTAATAAGTTTTAAAGATGGAAGAAGAGTATTATATGTGGCTTTGTCACAAAATAATAAAATTTAAATAAGTAATATAATGGTGGATTTCATCGACCCTACTAGTGGTTTTTCGCTGTAGGGTGGGAGAATCCCACCAAAATATTATATTAAAAATTATAGCTGAGAATTTATTTTATCAGCAAATGCCTCTTTTGACGATGCACCAACCATTTGATCTACCATCTCACCATCTTTAAAGAATAAAATTGTTGGGATTGATCTAATTCCATATTTAGCTGCAATATTTTGTTGCTCATCTGTATTTACTTTACAAATATTAACTTTTCCTTCAAAATCTTCTGCTAACTCTTCAATTACAGGTGCAATCATTCTACAAGGTCCACACCAAGGAGCCCAAAAGTCTACCATAGATACACCCTCATTGATTGTTGCTTCAAAATTGTCATCTGTTAATTCAATATATTTTGCCATATTATTTCCTTTATTTATATTATTATGTGATTATACATAAAATGGGCTTTAAAACATTCTTAATTTTCTAAATTATTTATAAAATTTTTAAGTGCTTCTTCCAAGAAGTACCAATTTTTAAATCTTTTATCATAAAATGGTTTAGTAACTTTATTAAAGTTATCTTTATTATGATGTAAATTTACACACCAACTAAACTCCATATTTCTATTTTTAAGAGCTTCCATAGTTAGTAGTGTATTGTTTATAGAGCCTAAAGTTGTGGGGGTAACTAAAAAAACTTTAGATTTAAACTCTAAGGCTAAATCTATCATCATATAATCAATAGTAATAGGTACTAACAATCCTCCCGCCCCCTCAACTAAAAGAATATCACAAAGCTTAGATAATTCGTGATACTTATCTATAATTGGTTTTATATCAATAGTTGTATCACTAGCACAAAAAGGGGCAGATGGGAGTTTAAAAGTATAAGCAGTAATATCTGCTGGTTGCATATCTTTAAAATTAGGGTTATATTTTTGACAAGTTTCTAATAATATTTTGGCATCTTGTGGAGTCTTATCAACACCACTCTCTATAGGCTTAAATACACCCACCTTATATCCTGAGTTAGCCAATTTTTTAATTAGCTTAATAGTTGCATAAGTTTTACCCACACCAGTATTTGTAGCTGTGACAAATATACTCTTCACTATATATCCATATTATTTGATTTTAAACTAATTTTAAAGACGGCGCCATCATCACTATTTTCTATACTTAGTAATCCACCACTATGCTCTTCAATCATCATTTTACTCATATAAAGCCCAAGCCCAGTTCCACTCTTCTTTTTCTTTGTAGTAAAATATGGCTCAAATATATTATCAATTATCTTATTATCCACACCACCACCATTATCACTAATCTCTATAATCAACCAATTCTTATCTTTTCTTGTCTCAATCTTAATAATTGGATTTTTTATATTTAAATCTATAAAGTTATCCTCACTATTTTTTAAAATATTTAAAACAACTTGCATAATATCATTAATATGCATATCTAACTTATCATCTACCAAATAATTTTTAACTATCTCAATACCTTTATTACCCATAGGTGTCTCAATCATCTGCAATACTCTATTAATAGGCATAGTTAAGGGCAATCTTTCCCTCTCTCTATCAGGTTCAAAGAATGTTCTAAAATTATCAATTGTTTTACTCATAAACTTTATGGTTTCAGTTTGTTTTTTTACAAAATACTCTATAAAATTTTTATTAATCAATCCCTCATTATAATCATCTTCAAGATTCTCAATATTAATACTCAATGCATTTAAGGGTTGTCTCCATTGATGAGCTATCATACTTATCATCTCCCCCATTTGGGCAAGATGGGATTGTTGCATAATCATCATCTGTTGCTTTTGGTTTCTCTTAACCTCAATATCTACTTTGTCCTTTAATAGGGCATTAATACTCCTCTCACTTCTAATAGCACTTTCAAACTTAGAGACATCTTTAAATATTAGTAAAAAAACTTCTCTATTATTAATTAAATAATAAGACCCTATTACCTCATAATATTTATTCTTTCGCTTCATTTTAATCTTTTTAAACTGACCATCTTTTACCAGACTCTCAAATATTCCATCCATAACACTCAAACCCATTAATACAGATATATTACTCTCAATTACCTCTCCAAAGTTCTTGATTGCCATCTGATTAGCCCACTCTACAACATACTCCTTACCATCTTTACGCACTTCAAGTACACTTTCTCCTATATAATTTAAAGTACTCTTCATATGTTTTAGTTTTTTCTCTAATAGGTGAGTATATTTAGTTTGAACATTATTAGCAAAATCCCTAGTGGTAACTAACATCAAAGGTTTATCACTTTGACTCTCTACAATCAGAACTCTTCTGATATTCTTTACCCTCATCATTTCAATTACATTATCAGTTTTTTCATTATCTTTTACACAGATAATAGGTGAATTCATAATAGTTGATATAGGTTTATCAGTATTATTTCTATAATACATATTAAATAAAATATCTTTTTCACTCACAATTCCAATATTACATCCACTGTCATCCTTTACAATAACAGAGCTAATACTATCTCTATTCATAATCCTAATAGCTTCAAAGATGCTAGTATCCTTGTCAAGTGTAATTAATTTACTATATGTATTGATAAAATCAGATATTGGAATACTACTTTTAAATGCATAGTCATCAAGGTTTTTTATTAATATATCTTGCGTTACAATTCCTAGAAGGCAGTTATTCTTATCTACCACCACTAATCGTCTAATATTATTATCAAGTAATAAATTTAAACCATACTCAACACTTCTATTAAAATTAATTTTAATCACATTACCAAAGCTAAAGCTATTTCTAATTAGTGATTTAAAGTTTAAATAATGTTTATCGCAGGCTAAAGAGATAATATCCCTCTCTGTAATAATACCTGAGATTATCCCATTTGATAAAACCACAACTACACCATTGCCATTTTGAACCATAAAATTCAAAGTATCTTCTATATTGTCCTTAATATCCACTGATATATTTTTGGTTATCATAATATCTTTAATTATCATCTATTTCCTTTAGAAGATTTATTAAATTCTATTTTAAATATCACACCCTCCACGCTGTTATATGCATTTAACGCACCACAGTTATGCTCTTCAATAATAGTCTTGCTCATATATAATCCAAGTCCAGTTCCATTTTTTTCACTTTTTGTAGTAAAATAGGGGTCAAATATATTCTCTTTTATATCCTCAGGAATTCCTCCACCATTATCAGCAATCTCAATAATATAACTTGTTAAAGTCTCTTTTGTAGTAATAATAATCTCTCTATCTGTAATATTTCTATCTAAAAAATTATCTTTTGAATTATTTAGAATATTAAGAATCACCTGCATAACTTCATTCGGATATAAAAGTATTTCATCTTCTGTTTGATAATTTAATTTTATATTGATAGCTTTAGAGCTAAAGGAACCATCTATTATTGATAATGCACTATTTATAGGTTGAGTAATAGTAACCAACTTTTTCTCTTTATTTGGCTTAAAAAATGTTCTAAAATCATCAACTGTTGTTGAAAGAACTTCCACATAATTAGAGATTTTACTATGTTTAATCTTTAAAAATTCAAAAAATAATTTTCTATCATCTTTATTATCCAAATCAAATTTTTCCATCTCTATTTTTATATTAATATTAATAATTGTACTACTAATTGCAGTTAATGGTTGTCTCCACTGATGAGCTATCATACTAATCATCTCTCCCATTTGGGCAAGTCTACTTTGAGCTAATAATATTTTATCTTTCTCTTTATTATTTTTTAACTCCTCTTGAACCCTATCTTCTAATTTATTATTTAACTCTCTAAAATCATTAGTTGTTTGAGCTATTAAGTGAGACAATGCCTCTATAGTTATAATATTATCTCTTTTTTTAATAAATTTTGGATTATCTTTGATTAAGGATTTTGAGCTATTTTCACTTAGAGTTAATATGACCATTGTTTGATTCAATAGTTGATTCTTATTTTTATCACTATAATAAAATTCTCCATAAGTAAAAAAACCACTTGTTGGTGCAATAGTAGAAAGTGGTAGTATCTCTTCATGAATATTATCACGCAATAGCCTCCTTCTTGCCATACATGAATATATAAAAATAGATTCAACAGGATTTTTAATAATACTATCATGTAGTTCCTCAACATTATTTAATATCTCTGATACATTTCCATAACCAAAACTTACTCTATCTCTATTATTTATATTTCCAGAAAATAGTAATGAACCATCATCATATTTTGCTAATACAGCTCTTGCTACCTCTTGTGAACCTCTTTTTAGTATAAAAGGAAACTCTATCCCAGTTGATGGAAGTTGTTTCGCAATATTATCCCCTAAATATTTTTCATATAAAGAAACAGGAGATTGATTATCAATGCTATATACTCTATTTTCATCAGATTTTGTCACGATAAACTCTTTTCCAATAGATTTCCATCCAAAGTTAGATAGAGTATTTACAATTAAATCGGGATTATATAACACAGCGCATACAGCACTATAGTTATTATATCCATCTTGTGTAAACTGATATCCTTTGATAAATTCAGAGTTATCTCCTGATAATCCCCCAGATACAATTACATTTGGGGCATATCTATTAAATTTATTTAAAAATCTCTCTCCATTTATCTTTAGTCCCTCTGCAAATAAAATAATAACTTTTGCCTCTTTTATATTTGAAATTTTATCAATTAAATTTTTGGCTGTTTCACAATTGGATTTTATATATTCCATTGCACAAATTTCAATCTTTGTTTTCTCAAAAATAGAAAATGATAGAACTGTAGAGTAATTTTGTATATTTCCATCTCTTATCTCTCCATCTGTAGTTGTTCCAATAATCTTTATATTAGACAAAAGTTCTCTTATCTCTTTAACTAATTCATTAATAAAATCTTCATCACAAACACCTGTAAAAATCTGCAATAATACTTTATCCGTATCTTCTATGTGATTATTTTTTATAAACTCTTCTAATTCTTTTTTAGTTGTATAAGTTGTATTAACTGTTCTCATTCTTGCCCTTATTTATAATTTTTGGATTTTCTATATCTTTTTCTATAAAATTATCTTTTAGAGTAGTTGAAGAAGCAAATAAAATATTTGTATTTATAGATAGTAATATTGCTAATATAAGTATAATTTTTTTCATAGAAATCAACCTTTGAATAATAAAATACCATTATATCACTATTGGTATTTCAGATTAATTATATTATTCCAATAAAAAGTAAAGTTGTCTCTATTCTGAAAACTACGGAAAAATCTAAACCTAATCAAAAATATGCTTTAATACGGAAAAAAGAGAACCAATGACCTTGCTTAAATAGATTAATAAATTAACAAACCAATTTACAAATAAAAGAACAAAAGCAAAAACAGAGAGTTTCTCATTCCGTACTTGACACGGAATCTAAAATAAGTAAAAATATTTGGAGAGTTTATGAGATGTCTAAGTTGTGAAGAGTTAAGTTTAAAAGCTATATGTAAAAGATGTGAAACTACTCTTTTTAGTCCAAATATCAGAGATAGAACAGTTGGAACTTTGCAAGTTTATAGCTTTTATAAATATCAAGATATAGAAAATTTTATCCAAACTAAGTATTATCCTATGGGTTACAGAGTTTACAAAGAGTTGGCAAAAATTACAACAAGAGAATTTATAAAAGAGTTTACTAAGCATTTAACAGAAAAGATTTACATTATTGGAGTTGATGAGCATGTAAAATATGGATATTCAAATGTTTCAATTTTAATGCAAAGTATGAAAACCAAACTAACGACCCCTATATATGGAAAACTTATAGCCCAAAATAAAATCAATTATGCTGGTAAAAACTTAGAGTTTAGACTATCACATCCACGAGATTTTAGATATTATGGCGAAGATAATATAACTGCTATTTTGGTTGATGATATTATAACTACGGGAACAACTTTGCAAGAGGCTTATAATGTTTTAATCTCTCATAATGTAACAGTACTTTTTGCACTTACTTTAAGTGATGTAGAATAGAACCAATTGTTTATGAAAATATAAAAAGGTGTGATAGCAATCACACCCTACCTTACTATTAATTAATTTTTATAGTATATATAATTTGTTCTTTTACCCTTTTTTGGTACAATCACCAAAAGAATATATCAAAAGGATAACTTATGTTAGATTGTGCAATTATTGGTGGAGGACCTGCTGGATTAACGGCTGGTTTATACGCAACTCGTGGTGGACTTCAAAATGTAACAATGTTTGAACTAGGAATGCCTGGTGGACAGATTACTCAAAGTAGTGAAATAGAAAATTACCCTGGATTTTTTGAGCATGATAAAACAGGTATGGACTTTATGAACAGTTGGCAAGAGCAGTGTTTTCATTTTGGATTAAAGCATGAGATGAAAAAGGTTGAAAGAGTAACTAAAGTAGATAATCATTTTGTAATTACTATTGAGGGTGGTGAACAAGTAGAGGCATTAACTGTAATTACTTGTACTGGTTCTACTCCAAAGAGAGCTAATTTTAATGGTGAAAGTGAATTTTTTGGAAAAGGTGTATCTACTTGTGCAACTTGTGATGGATTTTTCTATAAAAACAAGCCTGTAACAGTTCTTGGTGGTGGTGATACAGCATTGGAAGAGGCATTTTATTTATCAAATATATGTAGCGATGTTTATGTTGTCCATAGAAGAGATGAGTTTAGAGCAGCACCTCCAACACTTGAGAGAATTAAAAGAAAAGAGAATATTCACCTTATTACTGATAGTGTGATTGAAGAAGCTTATGGTGGAATGATGGGGCTTGATGGAGTAAAAATCAAAAACACTAAAACAGATGAGATTACAGATATGGCTAATTCTGGACTGTTTGTATTTGTGGGGCATAATGTGAATAATAGTGTACTTCAAGATGAGAATGGTGAGTTTATATGTGCGATGAATGATTGGGGACAGGTGATAGTTGATTTAACTATGAAAACAGATGTAGCAGGATTATTTGCTTGTGGTGATATGAGAATTCAAGCACCAAAGCAAGTGATTTCAGCAGCAGGAGATGGTGCAGTTGCAGCACTTCAAGTAATTTCATATATTCAGGAGCTAAGTTAATGGTAAAAGTTGGAATAGTAGGTAGCACAGGTAGAGTTGGTTCTCTTTTGATTGATAACCTTAAAGATGATGAAGATGCAGTTTTAAGTTGCGTTCATGTGTTTGATGAGTTAGAAAAAGAGCTACCTAAAGGTACAGTGGTAACAAATTCTATGAAAGAGTTATTAGAAAATTGTGATGTAGTAATTGATTTTTCTGCTCCACAAGCAACAGAAAATTTATTAGAAAATGCACTTAAAAATCCAACTCCATTAGTTATTGCAACAACAGGATTTACTCCCCATCAGCAAAACTTAATGATGGAGGCTTCAAAAGAGATGCCAGTTTTATACTCATCTAATATGTCTGTGGGAATTGCACTATTAAAACAACTTGTAGAACAAGTCTCATCAACTTTAAGAGATTTTGATATAGAGATTGTGGAACAACATCACAAACATAAAATTGACTCCCCATCAGGAACTGCTTTGACTCTTGGTGAGTTTGCTGCAAAAGGTAGAGGATTAGATTTAGATAAAGTAAGAATTAGTGGTAGAGATGGACAAATTGGAGCAAGAACAAAAGATGAGATAGCAGTTATGGCTCTTAGAGGTGGTGATATTGTTGGAAAGCATACTGTTGGATTTTATAATGATGGAGAATTTTTAGAACTTAATCATACAGCAACTTCAAGAGATACATTTTCTAAAGGTGCATTGAGAGCTGGTAAATGGCTTGTAAATCAAGATAGTGGATTTTATTCTATTAATGATTGTATTGGGATATAATATTTTGGTGGGATTTTCCCACCTTACCAAAATATTAAAACTAGCAGTTATTTATTTTCTAATCCTAAGCATCTATTATTAAATCTGTTTTAAATAAATCTTTTTTCCTCTATTATCTTATATATTTTATAACTTTTTAGATACAATCTCTAAAATATAAATAGATGAGTAGTCTCTACTTAATTAATGACTCTGTTGGTATATAAAGGATAATATTATGTGTGCAATTGTTGGTGTATATGGCAGTGAGAATGCCTCAAAAAAAGCTTATTACGCTCTCTTTTCTCTTCAACATCGTGGTCAAGAAGCATCTGGAATAAGCTCTAGTGATGGGGTAAAAATTCATACTCTAAAAAAAAGAGGATTAGTTACAGAGATTTTTAATGAAAAAGCTTTTGGAGTATTAAAAGGTAATATGGCAATTGGTCATAATAGATATTCAACTGCTGGAAATGACTCTATTTTAGATGCTCAACCAGTTTTTGCAAGATATAAACTTGGTGAAATATCAGTTGCACATAATGGTAATCTTATTAATAAAAATGAAGTTAGAAGTGAACTTATTGAAAATGGTGCTATCTTTCAAACAGATATGGACACAGAAAATATAGTTCATCTAATTGCTAAGTCAAAAAAAGATGCTTTAGTTGATAGAATTAAAGATATGCTTAGGAAAATAGAGGGTGCATATTGTCTTGTAATTCAAAGTCGTAAAAAGATGTTTGCAATTAGAGATAGATTTGGAATTCGTCCAATGAGCCTTGGAAAACTCCCTGATGGTGGATATATAGTAGCTAGTGAGACTTGTGCATTTGATTTGGTGGGAGCTGAGTTTGTTAGAGATGTAAGAGCTGGTGAGATGTTGATTTTTGAAGATGGTAAAGAGCCACAATCTCATCAAATATTTGAACCTGATTTTCATCCTTGTGCATTTGAATATATCTATTTTGCAAGACCAGATAGTATAATTGATGGTAAAAATGTATATAAAATGAGACTAAAAATGGGAGAGAGATTAGCCAAAGAAGTCCCTTGTGATGTAGATATTGTATTACCTGTCCCTGATAGTGGAGTAGCAGCAGCTAAAGGATATGCTGATGGAATTGGTGCAAAATTTGAGATGGGAATAGTGAGAAACCACTATGTAGGACGAACTTTTATAGAACCAACACAAGAGATTAGAGAACTTAAAGTAAAACTAAAACTTTCACCTATAAAACATCTAATAGAGGGTAAAAAAGTGGCAATTATTGATGATTCATTAGTTCGTGGAACAACTTCAAGACAAATTGTTAGAATGTTAAAAGAGGCAGGAGCGAAAGAGGTTCATATGAGAATCGCAGCACCTGAAATAAAATTTCCTTGTAGATATGGGATTGATACACCAACAACAAATGAGCTAATATCATCACAAATGACACCAAAACAGATAGCAGATAAAATAGGTGCAGACTCTCTTGGATTTTTATCAATTGATGGATTAACTGATGCCCTTGGAGATAACAGAAAGTATTCATTAGTTAGTTTTGATGGCAATTATTTCGCTGGTGGGAATGCTGAAAGCCTATCTTGTAGTATAAATTAAGGATTTATAGTGAATAATTTTATTACTGATATTCATATTGCTAAGGTTAGACACTTAGAGAATATTGATATAAAATTGGGTAATACTAAAAAACATCTTATTTTAACTGGGAAAAATGGGTGTGGGAAGACTTCGGTTTTGGAAGCACTTAATGATTTTTTTTTAAATGCTAATTTAGATGAAGAAAGTTATATAAAATTAAAAGAGACTCTTTATCCTAAATTTAATACTAATATTGATAGTATTCTTTATGGTTTCTTTCCTGCAAAAAGATTTATGAAAGTTGAACAACCAAAAGGTATAAAAAGATATGATATTCCTAAAGGTAAGTTAAATATAAATTTTTTACAACATATAGTAAATCTTAAAGCAGATAGAAGTTTTGCTAGAGATGATAATGAAATTGAAGTTATTAAAAAAATAGATGAGTGGTTTAATAAATTTGAAAATATGTTAAAACAAATATTTAATGATGATGATTTATATATAAAATTTGATAGAAGAACTTATAACTTTTTAATTTATAGAACCAATCGTGAGCCTTTTGATTTTAATAGTTTATCTGCTGGATACTCTGCTATTGTTGATATAATTACAGAAATCATACTTAAAATAGAACTTCTTCAAGTAAAAAGTTTTGATTATGAGGGAATAGTGTTGATTGATGAAGTAGAAAATCATCTTCATGTTGAATTACAAAAAAATATTATGCCACTTCTTATAAGCTTTTTCCCAAATATTCAATTTATTATTACTACTCATAGTCCTTTTGTATTATCTTCTATTGAAAATAGTGTTATTTATGACTTGGAACGAAAAGAACATACAGATGGAGATAGATTTGTAAATGGTTCTTATTCACAAATAGTAAAAAATTATTTTGAAGTAGATAGTGAGTTCTCTAGAGTTTTAGAAGAAGAGATTAAAAGATATGAAGAGTTAATTAATATATTTGAAACAAAAAATATAACTTTAGAAGATGAAAAAGAGTTATCAAAACTAGATACAAAACTTGATGAGATAGCATTGATGTTATCTACCAATATATATCTTAGATTTAAAGAGTTACAGAATAGGATCATGGAGTGATAAAAGTAAATAGAAGAGAAAATCCTTTATTTACTAAATACAATGAACAAATTGTTATAGATAGTCTAAAAAAAGATTTTTATAGAAAATGTTATCTTTGCGAAGAGGTTACAAGACATTTTGAAATAGAACATTTTTATCCTCAGAAGATTTATCTTCATTTAGTTAATGATTATTCAAATCTTTTTTATTCTTGTCAAAAATGTAATAAAATAAAACCTAAAAATATAAATACTACTTCTGATAATGAAATTATAAATTGTTGTGAAATTAATATAGAAAAATATATTAAATTAAGATTAAATATTTTAGAGTGTAAAATAGAGATAATAAAATTAGATAGTGCTAAAGATTTAGATAAACAGATAGATAATACAATAAAACTTTTAGATAGAATATATAATGGAACACAATCAAAAAGTAATTCATGTGAAGACTTAAAAGATGATATAAAAAATATAATATTTGAATTTGAAAAAAAAATAGAACAGTATCAAAAAAGTAGATTAAAACGAGCTATTCTTGAAGATATTAAAGAAAAATTAGATATAAAATCTCCATATTCCAGTTTTAAAAGATGGATTATTAGAGATAATAATTATTTAAAAAAAGAATTTGAAAAATATATAATAGACTAAGGAAAAAACGATTGAAAAAACTAAACACTTATGGACGATATTTAAAAAAGAAATTTAAAATAAAAGTGAGTAAAATTCCACTAGGTATTAGTGGTTTTACATGCCCTAATATCGATGGTAAAGTGGCAAAGGGTGGATGTACATTTTGTCAAAATGACTCTTTTAGCCCTAATAAAGCAGGAAATGAGAATAAAGTATTTTTAAATATGGATAGTACATCTAATCCTATTTTAGATAATCAGCTTCAAGAGTTGGAAAATCAAATATTAAAAACAAGAGAGTATCAACGGTTAAATTATGGCTCTAAAAAGTTTATAGTATATTTTCAATCATATACAAATACTTATGCACCTTTTGAGACTCTAAAAGCACTGTTTGATAAAGCTCTTACTTATAATGATGTGATTGGGCTGAGTATTGGAACTAGAAGTGATAGTATCACACAAGAGACACTTGAATATTTAGCAAAATTAAATAAAAATTATGAGATTTGGATAGAGTATGGTATTCAATCCATTTATGATGAGACATTAGATACTATTAATCGTGGACATGATGCTAAAAATGTAGAAGATGCGATTAAAGAGGCAAAAGAGTTGGGGCTTAATGTTTGTGGTCATCTAATTTTTGGATTGCCTAATGAGACTCAAGAGATGATGATAGAGAGTGCAAAAATTAGCTATGAATGGGGGATAGATTCTGTAAAATATCATCCATTATATGTGGTTAAAAATACACTTCTTGCAAATGATTATAAGAGTGGTAAGTTTGTGCCTATCTCAAAAGAGTTGTATATTGATACACTTGTAAAAGCTATAAAGCTAAAACCTGATAATATATCTATTCAAAGAGTAACAGCAGGTACCGATGATGATACACTCTTAGCTCCATTATGGTGTGGAATTGGACGGAATGAGATGCAAATATTTATTGATAAGGCACTTAGAGAAGAGGGATTGGAGTATTAAACTACTCTATCCTAAATTATAAAACTACAGCACTCATATACCCAACTACTCTATTTTTATCTTTAGAGTAATCATAGCTAGTTCTATAGTCTAACAACTCTATATTTAATTTCATCTCTTTTGCCACTTGAACCATTGCAATTAAGCCATCATATCCACAAGCTTCACATTTTTTAAGTAGATTTAAATCTTGATTATATACCCCATCAAGACAATTTTTATCAATTTGGTTAGCCTTTTTTAGCGTATGAAAATGGCTTAAATCAGTACTTATAACCAAAGCATTATCTTTATCTTTCAAAAGAAATTTTATTAAATTGGCAAGATTAGATGATTTACCATAAATAAGTTCAATAATCTTTTTATCTTTGTGATAATGTTTAATTAATGGCATTTGGGTCTCTGTACTATGTTCTTGTTGATGGGTTTTTGTTACAAACTTAATATTAAATTTATTTTTTATAATTTCAAGATACTCTTTATCAATAGCCAAGTATCCACAAGGGGTTTCATATCTATCATAAAATGAGCCACTAATTCCATTAAATCCAACATAATGACTAGGACCAATCACAATAATTCGTTTAGCTGTTGTATTTGCCAAAAGTTTATGTGCTATGTTTGCTGTAAATCCACTATAAATATATCCTGCATGAGGAGAGATAATTGCTCTAGGTTCATAATTTAAAAAATTCTTATTTGGTAATGCACTCATCATTATATCTGTAAATCTATTAATTTGATTTATTATCTCTTGACAGTTATCACTATAAAAACTACCCTTATGTTTGGCTACTCTTGTCATCTATTTATCTTTTATTTTTTGAGCTTGATAAGTATAAATATCAGGATGTTGATTAAGGCAATTTAAACTTAACCCTGCTTTTTTACACAAAAATTCAAAAAATTTATCAAATTGTGGCAGTTGTTCCCAAACATGAGGTAGGTAAGTTGCTCGTGAATTACCATATTTCAGAACTACACCATCTATATTTGGTCTTATTTTATTTCTTAAATCAGATATATCACTATAATTTAAAAGTTGTGGTTCACTTAAAATTGAGATCTCTATTTCAATATTTTCAAACTCTTTTTTAGACAATGGTTTAAATCTAGGATCACTAAATCCAGCCGATACAGAGTTAGATATTATATCATCTAAAAGAGTTCTATGAGCTACTAAAGAACCAATACATCCTCTAAGATTTTTATCTTTATTTATAGTAATAAACACAGCACTATTTTGATTTAAAATAGGATATTTAGTCAATAAAAAACTTTTATCTATTATTTTAATATTAAAAAGTTTCTCTTTAATGGCATCTCTTGCGATGCTTAGCAATATTTTTTCATTTTTCATATTCTATTTTATCAAATTAACCATCAAAATAAGATAAATATGATAAAACTTTTTATATACTATAAAATATATTTAAATGAAAATTAAGAGAGCAATATGAAAAAACTAGCAGTACTTTTTAGTGGAACTGGCACAAATCTAGCTTATATATTAAAGCATCTACATAAACAAAATGGATATGAGGTTGTTTTGGCAATATCAAATAATCCAGATGCAAAAGGTATAAAGATTGCTCAAGATTATGGTGTGGATGTAAAAATAATTGATAATAAAAATTATAGTAGTAGAGAAGATTTTGATCAGCAGTTGGTTCAGTCTTTAAATAAAGTATCGCCTGATTTAACTATTTTAGCTGGATTTATGAGGATTCTAACTGTAATTTTTACAGATAATATTAAATCTATTAATCTTCATCCATCTTTATTACCTAAATATAAAGGGATTAAAGCGATAGAAAGAAGTTATGCTAGTGATGATAAAATAGGTGGAGTATCTGTTCATTGGGTTAATTCAGAGCTTGATGGTGGAGAGATTATTTTGCAAAAAAGTTTTGAGAAATATAATGGTATGAGTTTTAATAAGTTTGAAGAAAAAATAAAAATCATAGAAAAAGAAGCATTAAAAGAGGCTATAATTAAAGTTTTGTAAATAGCTAATATTATAGATATTTAAATTATGTTTGAAATTCAAGGGGAATCAATAAGAATTACCTAGAAGTATCAATTATATGTAGGGGTATCCCCTTGTGGGTACCCTAAGATTAAAGGAAAAAGTTGAGTAAAAAAATTGAAGATATTTTTGATTTCACAGAAACAAGTGAAGATTGTATAAAATGTGGTAAGTGTATTCCTGTCTGTACAATTCACCAAATACATCCTGATGAAACAACATCACCAAGGGGTTTTATTGATTTGTTAGGTGCATATAAACGAGGTGATTTAGAGCTTGATAAAACTGCAAAAGATATTTTTGAGAGCTGTTTTTTATGTACAAATTGTGTAGAGGTGTGTCCAAATTCACTTCCAACAGATATGGTGATAGAAGAGGTAAGAGCTGATATTGCTGAAAAGTTTGGATTAGCATCATTTAAAAGAGTATTCTTTTGGCTTCTTCGTCATAGAAAAATGATGGATATATTCTCTAAAATGGGATATGTATTTAAAGGTTGTATGCTAAAAACAGATGAAAAAGATAGAGGACTATTTGCAAGGTTTAATCTGCCATTTATAAAAAAAGGGCGACTTCTACCATCAATGGCAAGTATCAGTTTTTTAAACTCTCACAAAGAGCATATCAAAGCAGAAAATCCCAAACAAAAGGTAGCTATATTTATAGGTTGTTTAGGAAACTATAACTATACAAATATTGGTGATTCTCTTCTTTATATATTAGACAAATTAAATGTAGAAGTCTTTATCCCTAAAAAACAATTATGTTGTTCTGCCCCTGCTTATTTTACAGGTGATATGAGTAGTGTTGAATATATGACTAAAAAGAATATAGAATATTTTGAGAGTTTTATGGACGATTATGATGCTATGATTATTCCAGAAGCAACATGTAGTTCAATGATAAAGCATGATTGGGAAATATTTTTCAAAAATCATAATATGCCTGAGTGGGAAGAGAGAGCTAATAAGATAAGTAAAAAAATATTTATGGCAACAGAGTGGTTATCTAATCAAACAAAGCTCAAAGAGATGTTAGCAAAAGATGGTAAAAATATAGATGAACTTGTAACTTATCATGACCCTTGCCATGCTAAAAAAACACAAGGAATATTTAAAGAACCACGAGAACTTTTATCTCAAAATTATAATATGATAGAGATGAGTGACCCTAATAGATGTTGTGGATTTGGTGGAGTTACGATGCAAACAGAAAAGTTTAAATTTGCGGAGTTGGCAGGAAAACCAAAAGCAATTATGATAAAAGAGACAAAAGCTACAATAGTATCTGCTGAATGTAGTGCGTGTAGAGTTCAAATTAGTGAATCTTTAAATAATGCAGATGTTGAGACCATCTTTAAAAATCCAATTGAACTTATTGCAACTGCTTTAGGAAAAGAGGCAATATGACAATTAAAGAGGCTATATTAAGAAGCTTAGAAGAGCTAAAAGGTTTAGCTACTCATAATGAAATATATAATCATATTATAAAAAATAAATATTATGATTTTGGAGCAGGAAAAACACCTGCTTCAACAATTTCAGCTTCTGTTGGAGATTTTATTAGAAATAATGATACAAGAGTTAAAAGGATTAAATCAAAAAATAAAAAATTTCTATATTTTTTATCAAAGTATGAAAAAGAGATAGATTTTAATAATTTTATAACTCCAAAAATTGAGGTTATAGCACAAGAGATTAAAACTAATAAACCTTATCAAGAAAGAGATTTACATAAACTACTTAGTAGTTATCTAAAATATAAAAATATATATTCAAAAACAATTCTTCATGAAGAGTCAAAAAATAGTAAAGATAATCATCAAAAATGGATACACCCTGATATTATAGGAATTGAATTTTTAAATTTGGAATCAAAAATAAATAAAGCTTTTATGAAAGTTTTAAATAAAGCAGATACATTTAAATTAACATCTTATGAGATTAAAAAAGAGATAAAGAGTGATCATGACTTGAAAAAATGTTATTTTCAAGCTGTTTCAAATTCAAGTTGGGCTAATTATGGATATTTGGTGGCATTTAAAATAGAAGATAATTTAAAAGATGAAATGCAAAGACTTAATGAATCTTTTGGAATAGGGATTATTGAACTTAAATCAAATCCTTATGAGAGTAAAATTTTATTTCAATCAAAATTTAAAGAGTTGGATTTTAAAACTATAGATAAATTGTGTAAAGTTAATAAAAAATATGAAAAGTTTATAGAGTTTATAGAGAGATTATTGACAATAGAGAGTAGAAATTATGAATCAGTAGAAAATGATTTAAATAACTTTTGTGATGATTATTTTAATAGTAATTTGGAAATAGAACAATACTGTAAATCTTATAATATAGGTTTTACATAATGAAAAATATAGAACTGGAAGCTAAATATCTAAATAAATTTTATTATTTTATGAAATTTATAGAAGATGAAATGATGTTTAAATTTAAAATAGAAAATAAAATAGAAATAGATTGGATTGATAAGTATAGTTCTGAACTATCAGATTTTGAAGCTAATATAAAGAGAGTAATTTCTTCACTATTTAATAAAAATATTGAACAAATATATCCTTCTCTTATTGATTCGGATATATTTTTTGAGCTTGATGATGCTTTTATTAATATTGATTTAAAAGTTATAGAAGCTGATAATATTA
>JAMOOQ010000014.1 GCA_027100635.1 Campylobacteraceae bacterium
TTATACTGTCATAAAATTAATATTTGGAATAGCATATGAAATATTTAAAGAGTAAAATACTAGATGATATTTTAGGTATCATACCTGATCATCCAGCAACTAGAATTATGCAAATATCTGATAGTGGTAGAATCATTACAGATGAAGATATATTAAGCCAAAAGATATTAGATTTAGCAATTAAAAAAGAATATGATTTTTTATTATATTTACTAGAGAAGCAAAGTTTAGATTCTTATATTAATAAGTTTACTATCAAAGGGATAGCCTCTGTAAAATTATTGGATATTAAAAGACCAAGATATGCAATAGGTGGAAGATTATATGATTTTGTATATCTTACTGCTTATATTGAAGAAAATTTAATTGAGGAGTTTACTCAAAAGATATATAAAATTATTAAAGGTAGTGGTCTTATTATCATTTTATTAGAAAGAAATCATAATAATAATCTTCAAGAATGGTTTAAAATACTAGAAGATAATTATTTTGTGGCAACTAATACACTTGATATATCTAAAAATTTTGATATTATAATTTCAAAAAAAATGCATGGTTGGGGTGGCTAAATAATAGTTATCCTAAATGGACATCAATCGATAAAGCTTCAAATTCACCATCTGATTCTTTCTTAATATCAATATCTCTAACCTCTGTATAGTTTTTAACTACAGCAATAATATCTTTTTTTAAGTCAGCTAAAAAAGGGAAATCTTCATCTTTTTTATCTGTCATAATTGCTATTCTTAATCTATCTTTTGCAACATTAGCACTTTGTTTTTTCTTATTCCAAGGAAATATCATGAAAACATCCCTTTTAATCTACCGACTAAGCCTCTTTTTTGGACTTTAGGCTCTTCTATTGGTACATTATCTCCACATAATCTATCAGCAATTCTTCTATATGCTGCTCCAGCCATAGATTTTGGATTTAATATAATAGGAACGCCTTGATTTGATGCATCAATTACACCCTTGTCTTCTGCAACCTTACCTAAAAGTTTAATACTTAAAATCTCTAATATATCATCACTACTTAACATCTCTCCACTCTCTACCATCTCTGGGACAATACGATTGATAATTAAATATTTATCTACATCAAAACCATCTTTTACTTTTTGAGATTTTGAGTCCAAAACCCCAATGGCACGATCAGAATCTCGAATAGAAGATACCTCTGGATTTACGACAACAATAGCAGTATCAGCAAACTCAATGGTATGCTCATATCCACTCTCTATTCCAGCAGGTGCATCAAGAAGTATATACTCGAATTCACTGCTTAAATCTTCTATTAATTGTTTAATTTTTAATGAATCTAATGCTGTTTTATCCCTTGTTTGAGATGCAGCCAAGAAATAAAGATTATCTGAAATTTTACTTTTTATCAATGCCTGTCTTAAAGACGCCTCTTCATCCATCACTTGTATCATATCATATACAACTCTATTTTCAAGCCCTAATGTCATATCTAAATTTCTTTGTCCAATATCAAAATCTACAACAACACATCTTCTATTATTTAAAGCAATACCTAGTCCTATATTAGCTGTAGCAGTAGTTTTTCCTACTCCACCTTTTCCACTAATAATTGCTATAATCATACCCATATAAATTCCTTTTTTGATATAGTAGAGATAGTTATATTATCAATACTAATGTATTCTATTTTATTTAATTTATTTTTTAAAAGCCCATTATCTATTTTAATTCCATGAAAAACAATGTTTGATTGATTTGTATTAGGTATTATAATAAAATCACCTGTAGAATCTATATCACCATTTACAATATTGAGTGCTATAATATTTCCTGTAGTGATAATTTTAGAACCACTATTAATTCTATCAAATATCAAAACATCACCATTATATTTAACAATCTGTCCACTCCTTAGAGGAGCAGTAAGTATTTTAAAATGATCTTTTTTAATCTCTTTTACTTCTTGTGGTTTAATATATTTAGTTTCTATCTTTTTAACTCTAGGTAATTCAAAATTATTTATATATTTTAAAGATTGATCATTTAAATAATCTGATATTTTTTTTGAAATATTACCTTGTATTAAAATAAGATGATTTTTGAAAAGTTCATGATTTGTACTCATAAATGATATAAATTTATTATCATCGTCAATTGTGGTCTCAAATACTTTCATAGAATATTGATTGCTCTTCAACTATAACTCCGTAAGTTTATTTAAATAAATTTTATCTTATTTTGCTTAAACTAATAGAATATATAGCATTTCAAGAGCAATATCTTTTTATTTTACAACTTTTACATTCTCTTTAGGTTTTACTGCCGTTGCATCTTTAGATTCTTTTTTTGTTTTAGAACCACTTTTAATATCATTTTTAATATTTTTTGCCAATGCTGCACCAATACCACTTACATTTGTTACATCATCAATAGTTTTAAATTTAGTAGTTTTTCTATATTTGATAATAGCATCTGCTTTTGCACTACCTACACCCTTGATTTGCATTAATATCTCTTTTGAGCCACTATTTAATTCACCTACACTCATTCCATACAAAAATGTACAAGAGGCAATAGCTATTGATAAATATAATTTTTTTAACATAATAATCCTTTTTGAAAAAATATAGTAGATTATATCTATTTAAAATAGTTATTTAATTTAAAAATCTATTTAATTAGTTATTTAAAGATAGAAAAGCTATTTTATTACAAAATATTATATATTATCCTTGGCTTCTAATTGTTTTAATTCAAAGTAACTCTTTTGAAATACTTGATTCTCATTCTTTAATTTTTGGATTTCACTAAGTAGACTATGCTTTTTATCTCTTAGTTCTATCAATGTATATATAGAATTTTTTGCAAAGAATAGGTCGCCTATATATACACCAAATACTATTAGCATAGAGAAAACCAATAGTATTGATTTTAGGCTTAGACCTACTTTATATTCTAATTTTTTAATACTAATATATAGCAAACAGACTCCTATTAACTATCTAAAATATCTCTTTACCTAAATATTCACACTGACCTAATTCACTTTCTATATCAAGTAATCTATTGTATTTAGCTGTTCTTTCACCTCTTGCAGTTGAACCAGTTTTAATCTGACCACAATTTAACGCTACGGCAAAATCAGCGATAAATGCATCTTCACTTTCTCCTGAACGGTGACTCATTACACAAGTATAATTATTTCTTTGAGCTAGTCTAATTGTTTGCATAGTCTCTGATACTGAACCAATTTGATTTGGCTTAATTAAGATTGAATTTGAAATATCTCTCTCTATACCTTCTGCTAAAATTGAAGCATTAGTTACAAATAAGTCATCTCCAACTAATTGAACTATCTCTCCAAGTTCTTCTGTAAGGTGTTTCCATCCATCCCAATCATCTTCACTTAAACCATCTTCAATCGATACAATTGGATACTTTGAACATAAATCTTTATAATAAGCTGTAAGTTCTGCACTTGTTATCTTTCTATTTTCAGACTTAAGAATATAAAGACCATTATCATCAATAAGCTCACTTGCTGCAACATCAAGAGCAATTGCAATCTCTTCTCCAGCTTTATATCCAGCAATATCTATTGCTTTCATAATTACTTCAATAGGTTCTTCGTTGCTTTTTAAATTTGGTGCAAAACCACCCTCGTCACCAACAGCAGTACTTTCACCCATATCATGTATAATTTTTTTAAGATGATGATAAACTTCTGTACAAGCTCTTAGACCATCACTAAATCTATCAAATCCTATAGGAATAATCATATACTCTTGAAAATCTACGGAATTATTAGCATGTTCTCCGCCATTAATAATGTTAAACATAGGAACAGGAATAGTTACAGCATTTGCTCCACCTAAATATCTATAGAGTGGCATTCCTAAACTTTTTGCAGACACGCGAGCAACAGCCATAGAGACACCAAGAACTGCATTTGCACCAAGATTATTATAGTTTTCACTACCATCAAGTGTTTTCATTGCTAAATCTATATCAGCTTGATTAAATGGAGAATAACCAATAAGCTCATTTGCAATTTTATCATTTACATTTGCAATAGCTTTTAATACACCTTTCCCCATATATCTATCACCACCATCACGCAACTCAAGTACTTCTCTTTTTCCTGTACTTGCTCCACTTGGAACAATTGCACTCTCTCTAGAACCATCACTTAATGTTACGGTTACTCTTACAGTAGGATTTCCTCTACTGTCTAATACCTCATTTGCTATTATATCATCTATAAATACCATAAAACTCCCTTTTATTCTTTATCTTAATAATTATAAAAATATACCACAAATATCTTTATACATAGTTTGAAAAAAATTAATTTTTAATCACAACTAATTGTAGGAGTTAAAGTATTTTCTGTAATTGTAAAGTTATAATCTAAATATTCACCATCTACGGCAAATGGAGTTCCTTTAGAGATATCATCTCTTCCATTAAATATATCAAAAGTGGTACCATATTCAGGGTAATCCAATTTTAAATGATGTAAAGCAGTATCAACTGTATATGTACCCTTAAGTTCTCTTGGATCTGAAGTTGGATGAATCTCTTTAAATTTTTTATCAGAACAAAAATGAACTAATATATTATTTTCATTTGCTCTTCCATCTGAGAAATTATAAGCATTAAGTTTAATTGTATATCCACCATTATTTAAATCTGCCATAGTAATATTATTTTCATCATTATATGCTACAGAGTTACCAGAACTACCACATGAAGAACCAAGTAACACAACTACTACAGTTGTTGAAATATATTTTGTAAGTTTAATTAAATTCATTATTTTTCCTTTGTGTTTAATAATTAATTATACCATAATAGTATAAAAATTTTGAAAATGTTTTATTTTGAGTTAGTTAGTTAGTTGAAAGAAAATGAGGCAACCAATAAAGATTACCTCAAATTGTAGAAATTATTTATATATTATTAAGCCATAGCTTCTAATGCATATTTTTCGCCAAGAGCATAAGCTACTTTATTTACTTCATGAACTTTAGCAGGTACTTTTGAAAGCATTGTAGCAATCAGAGCATCTTTATCAATAGCATCCATCATAGTATTTGCAATAGCTAAAGCTACAACAGATTGAGTAATTACATTCCCAACTTCCTCTTTTGCAATAGTAATAATAGGAATCTCATGAATCTTCCATTTTTTTCTATCTTCGTCAGTTGGATGTACAAGATTTGGATCAACAACAATTGTACCACCCTTACGAACACCATCTTTAAAAGAGTTATAACTAACTTGTGCAACTGAAAGCATAAAACTAATTTCACCATCATCTGCATATGGATAATAAATCTCTTTCTCATCAAGTTGAATATCAACAACAGTTGGTCCACCACGAACTTGTGATGTATATGTTGCTGTTTTTAGTCCATGACCACCAGTTTTAATCTTTGCAGCTGCAAAAATCTCACCAGCAAGAAGAACACCTTGTCCACCAACGCCTGTAAATCTCATTAATGTCTTACTCATTGTGTCTCTCCTTATATCTTTTTAGTAAAATCATCTTGAGTGATTTTTGCTCTTTTACCTTGATGTGCATCAATAATATCTTGATACATATCACAATATTCTCTAACTACTGTATCTTGCTTTAAAATACCAAGAGGAAGTAGATTTACTTGCTCTTCTTCGCTAAGAGTATCATATTTCTTTTTACTAACTGTAATGCTATCAATCCAATCAAGATTTTCCATAGCAGAAACCATTTTATTTTTTCTACCAAGGTTAATATGACAGTTTGAATTTATCTCTACAAATGAGAAGCCTTTATGCTCTATAGCTTGTATAATTAATTTTTCCATTTTTCTAGGGGCATTAACAGTCTCTCTACCTACAAATGAAGCACCAGAAGCGATAGCTAATTTACAAGCATCAAAAGTTGGGTCAATATTACCAGCTTTTTGAGTAACAGTCCACATACCCTGAGGTGTTGTTGGAGAAGTTTGAGAATTTGTAAGACCATAGATAAAGTTATTGATTACAATCATAGTAATATCAATATTTCTTCTACAACCATGAATTGTATGATTTCCACCAATTGCTAACGCATCACCATCACCAGCAACACAAACGACATGCTTATCAGGGTTAGCTAATTTGATACCAGTTGCATAAGCTACCGTTCTACCATGAGTAGTATGAACTGTATTAAAATCAACATAAGAACTAAATCTTCCTGAACATCCAATACCAGATACTACACACATATCATCTTTTTTAATACCAAGTTTATCAACAGCACGAATAAATGCTTTTAGAATAACACCATCACCACAACCCCAACACCATAGTGTTGGCATCTTTTCAAGTCTTAAATAACTATCATAATTAAATGCCATATTAAAATACCTCTTTTACTTTGCTTACAATCTCATGAGGAGAAATTGCTCTACCATTAACTTTATAAAGACCCTCTATATCAAGTCTTCCCGAAGCTCTCTCAATCTCATCTGTATATTGTCTAATGTTAAGTTCTACAACTAAAACATTTTTAATTTTATCAGTCATCTCTTTAATTCTTTTAGCAGGAGATGGCCAAATCGTAATTGGTCTAAATAGTCCAGCTTTAATTCCATCAGCTCTTAGATGTCTAATTGCCTCTTTTGCTGCAAGTGAAACTGAACCATAAGCGATGATTAATACTTCACCCTCTGCACCAGTTAAGTCATCACACATAAACTCTTCATTAGATTCAATCTCATCTTGATGAAACATAACCTTATCTTCAAGTCTTTGAATAAGCTTTCTACAAGTCTCAATCTCTTCTGTTGGGAAACCATTTTTATCATGGTGAAGACCTGTAAAGTGGTATCTATAACCCTCAAACATTGGATTAAGAACAGCTGGTTCTGTAGCTTCACATTGGTATGGAAAGTACTCATCAGCAGGACCATCAAATTTCTTTCTAGGAACAATACCAGCTTTAACATCTTCTACTGTTGGTAAATCTGCTTTTCCATGCATATGACCAATTGTTTCATCAAGTAAAACAATTACAGGTTGCATAAATCTATCAGCTAGGTTAAATGCTCTTACAGTTTCTGTATAACACTCTGCTAGGTTACCAGCACATAAAGTAATTGAACGATAATCACCATGTGAAGGGTTTGAAGCTTGTTTAATATCACCTTGTGATACACGAGTTGGAAGACCAGTTGATGGACCACCTCTCATAACATTTACACAAACTAAAGGTACTTCTGCCATCTGAGCAAGACCTAAGTTTTCTGCTTTAAGACTCATTCCAGGTCCTGATGTTGCTGTCAAGGCTCTACTACCAGACATACCTGCACCAATAACACTACAAATAGCAGCTATCTCATCTTCCATCTGAATACATGTACCACCAATTTTTGGTAATAAGTCAGATATAACATGCATTATTTCACTAGATGGTGTTAATGGATAACCTCCAAAAAATGTACATCCAGCATCAACAGCTGCAATAGCCGATAATTCATTACCAGTTGAAATTACTTCTCTAGTTGCCATTAATTACTCCCTTTATAATCTGTAGGTAATCTAAATTTATTATTTATGATTGCCTCTTGTCTTGCTTTTGATTCATCAGTCAATTTAGCAAATTTGAATTCTTTTCTATCTGCTACAAATATAGCAAAATCTGGACATGAAAGTTCACACTCATTACATCCTATACAAGCTTCTGGAGTAATAACACTAATCATTGCACCCAAAGTAGAAGTTGCTTCTTGTTGCATAGAAAGCACACCAGCAGGACATGCATCTACACAAATATCACATGCCTTACATCTTTGAGTATCAACCCATACAGATGTGTTAGTAGGAGCTACCATTTTTGACATCTTTTCCCCTTTTAATAGTTTAAATTTTTTTGAGAATCACTCTCATAATATAAAGTGATGAAATTTACCATTCACTAGACTTAGAATATCCTACTTTAATTTATGAGGCTTTTAATAAGTTATAATTAATTTGAGTATAATAAAAGTTGTTACAAGTTGTTACAAGTTGTAACAATATGAATCACTAAAAAATGCTACATATTATAAAATCATTACTTTAAAGTAACACATTTGTATTATCCTCTTACTCTCTCTTCTCTCTCAGACTCTTGTGCTTTATACAATTTTGCACATCCAATAGAAAGCTCTCTTACCTTTAAAATATAATTTTGTCTCTGTGCTTGTGAAATTGCTTTTCTAGCATCAAGTACATTAAAAGCATGAGAGGCTATCATACATTGGTCATACGCAGGAAGTGGCAAATCATTATCTAAACATAATTTACACTCACTAGAAGCATCATCAAAATCTTTTAATAATTTCTCAACCGTGGCTACTTCAAAATGATATTTACTAAACTCATACTCACTCTCTTTGTGTACATCTGCGTAAGTTGTAATCTTTCCATTATGTTCATTCCAAACAATATTAAATACAGATTCAACTCCTTGAATATACATTGCTAGTCGCTCTACACCATAGGTAATCTCAACAGCCACAGGGTTACAAGCTATCCCTCCAACTTGTTGAAAATATGTAAATTGAGTAACCTCCATACCATCAAGCCAAACTTCCCAACCAAGTCCCCATGCACCAAGTGTTGGAGACTCCCAGTTATCTTCTACAAATCTTATATCGTGTTCTTGTAGGTTAAGTCCTAAATATTCTAAAGATTTTAAATAAAGCTCTTGAATATTGTCAGGAGATGGTTTGATAAGTGCTTGAAATTGATAATAAGCCCCTAATCTATTTGGATTTTCTCCATATCTTCCATCTGTTGGTCTTCGTGATGGAGCTACATAAGCTGTACTCCAAGGCTTAGAATCCAAACTCCGTAAAAGTGTAGCAGGATGAAATGTACCTGCACCTGCTGGTATATCATAAGGTTGTACTATATTACACCCCTCGTTTGCCCAAAACTCTTGTAGTTTTAGTAGTATTTGGCTAAATGTTAAGCTATTTTTGTTCATTTGTTTTCCTCTAAAAATTTATTTCTATATGCTTGGCTTTCTAATATTTTTATATTTTCTAGCAAAAAATTATATTTACTAAATCTATATTTTAAATGATTATTGATGGTTCGTTTAGCACTATTATTTTTATAAATATAAAAGAATGATTTTTTCATATTCATAAAATCATCAAAACTATACCCATTTTTTTGTAAAAAAGTACCTAAAAGTAAGATAGAATCAGGAATTTTAATTTTGATGCTACACTCTTTTTTTCTAAACCAATTTTGAATATTATCTAAATCATCCATATCTTTAAATTCCACAAAAATAATATGATTTTTATCTTTATTAATCAATAAAGAATCTACACTAGATAAACTATTTATTCCTTGTGTAATATTAGAACAGTTAGTAGGTTCTTTAAATTTATCAAAGTTAATATATAGTTTTCCATTATCTTCACAAATATTATCACTAACTTGTGATAATGTTTCTAAAAAATTCTCTTGATTAAAATAACTAGCAAGATATTCTACCATTTGAAATTTTCTAAAGATGTTTCTTCTAAACTTTGTATAGGTTCAGCTAATTTAGCATAAATTGGTTCTAAATTATCACTTAGATCAGAGATAACAGCATATTCATCTTTTTTTTCTGCCAAATAAAAATTTCTATTAATATTTTCTTTTTTGGAATAAAGTTCTAATGCCTCAATCATATAAGGACTATGAGAATTAACAACAACTTTAACCCCATTTTTTACAAGATTGACTATAATCTTAGCCATTTCTAATTGCCATTTTGGGTGTAAATGTACTTCTGGTTCATCTAAGATAAGTAAGCTATAACTATTTAAGTGATTATTATTAAGTAAAACTTGTAAGATTCCAAAATACTTAATTCCTGTTGCAATATCTATTAAATCAAGTTTCTGACCCTCACGATAAAATCTAAAAATTCCATCATCACCTTTTTTAAATTCACCATTTATAAGAGATTTAATACCCTCTATATGTTTATCTGTCCAATCTTCTAAAAATTTATTTTTAGTGACAAGGTCAAAATATAAAGTTTTCATTAAGAAAGGATAAGGAATATCTATATCTTTACCAACCATTTTTAGATGTGATTGAATATCAGAAGAAGATCTAAATAAATATTGTAAATTCCAAACTAATGGAGTCTCTATAAATAAAGTTGAAGCTATTTTAATATCTTTTTTATATATAGTATCTTCTATCATTTTATCTTTATAGACAAAAGTTTTATCATTATGCAAAAGTTGAATTAAAGATGTTGAATTAAAGAATTGTTCAGAAAAAATATTTTCTTTAATCAATTTTCCATAAATATTCACTCTACCTACATTGATAATATCACTATTCCCATATATCTCTTTAGTTGTTTTTTCTTCTATATTCATACTATTAATAATAAGATAAAGAGCTTTAGATAAAGTACTCTTCCCCGTATCATTCTCACCAGCAATCACTGTTAAACCATCTATCTTGATAGAAGCCTCTTTTATCATTCCTATATTTTTTAACTCTAATTGCATATATTACCCTTTGTAGGGTGGGCGATAACCCACCAAATATTTAAATTATTGTAAAATTGTGGGTTAGGAAACCCACCCTATGAATTACAATAAAACTTCCACTTCACTAGAATCAAGTTCTACTTTTTTACCCTTACTAATTCTATCTTCTTGCAATTTTACTTTCAACTCTTCATCATCAAGAGCTATTATTTGAATTGCTAAATAAGCTGAATTTATTGCTCCTGCTTTTCCAATTGCCACAGTCCCAACAGGCATTCCTGCTGGCATCATAACAGTACTTAAAAGTGCATCTTCTCCACGAAGTTCTCCACTTGCCATTGGTACACCAATAATTGGTTTAATTGTAGTAGCTGCTAAAGCTCCTGCTAAATGTGCTGCCATACCAGCTGCTGCGATAAATACCTGAGCTCCCTTTTTTTCGGCTTCTTTAATATAATTCTTTGTTCGTTCAGGACTTCTGTGAGCTGAAGATATTATCAATTCATATGCTACTCCAAATTTTTTCAAAGTATTAGCACACTCTTTCATCACCTCATAATCACTTTTGCTTCCAATAACTATTGATACAAATTTCATTTTTTCATTAATCCTATTAACTTTATTTTTATATAAATTAGTATATTAAAAACTTATTTAAATCCTCTTGAAGTTATTTAATATTTTTATATTTTACTATTATATTATACACTATAGTGGGTTTAAATGTGTATTTATTTTTTACTAACTATTTAACTCTTAGCATTAAAAAAATATTTTTGAGCATCCTTTTTATTTTCAAATGGGTTTGTTGAGATAGTTTCATCATCATTAATTATTATATCATAACTCTCATCAGGACTACTTTTTGCATAAGTAATGGCAAGTTTTACAGCCAACTCTTTATCATTTTGAGAAGCATTCTTACTAATTAAAGAAAATGGTCCTGCGATAGGAAGTTTAATCTTCTGATATTTGTCATTTTTAATAGCTTCAAGCCCTGCGTTATCTTCTGCATTTCGTCCAACGGCTAGTTTCGCACCATCAGGAAGTCTAAAGTGTCTTCCATATTTTAACAAATTTATATCTCCACTTGTTAGTTTATCATATTTAATAAATTCCTCTATTTTGGTTGAAAAATGCTCATCAGTAAGCAAACATCCACCACCTGGGCTTTCATAATCTGTTAATCCCATATCTTTTGCCATTTTTAATTGAACCTCTCGGTTTCGTCCTGATATATCCAAAAGCTTATCTCTATCAATCCAACCCTCTTTTTCAGGAATTGTAGGTTCAAGAAGTTTGGCACTCAATGGACGAACCAAAAGCTCTTCCGTATTTGCAAGTTTAAGCACATTTCCCAAAGCCTCAGCTCTTTGGCTCATTGGTCTTTGCCCCAAAACTTCGCCAGAAATCAAAAATTTTGCACCCCACTCTTTCATCATAGCTTTTGCCACTCTAAACATATTAGCATGACAATCAATACATGGATTAAAGTTTTTGCCATATCCATACTTTGGATCAAATAAAACATCTTGTATAAACTGATCTTTGATATTTACAATTTTAAGCTCTGCTCCAACTTGCTCACACATATTTTTAAGATGCTCTAAATTATCTTTTGTTCCACCAAATCCTGTATCAAGATACAGAGCTATCACATCTATCCCCTGATCTTTAATAAGCTTAATAGATAAACAACTATCAAGCCCTCCACTAAATAACGATATTGCTTTCATAGGTTACTAACTCCCCTTTTTTTAATCTTGGTATTATATCTGTTCTTATCTTTCTAATCATAAAACTTCTTGTTTTATAATCAATTGAATGATTATTTGTAATTTTTTTAATATCAATTAGGTACTCTTTTAATATTAAATTTATAAGTGTAGATTTCAGCTCTTTTTGAGTCATAATTTGTAACGTATCATCGACTAATAACCCCATTAAATTAGGATTAGAAAGATCACCTTTTGCTATTATATCAAATAATTTACTATATCCTCCAAAGATATAAGAGGGAACAACATCAATAACACTATCTATTAAATTAGGATTTTCTAAAAGAGTTTTCATAATGCAAAGCTGAACTATATCATCTTTATGTTGCATAATCTTTTGAGTTGGAGTGATTGTTCTTTGCATAAAAAGATTTGGCGAAATTCCTAAAATTGATGATGCTACAGATATATAAGAGTCACTTAAAATTTGACTTAAAGATGATAGATATTTTTTCATCTCTAAAAATGCACTCTCTTTAGATTTTGGGTCTTGTAAATTATAAGAATCTGCTATTTTTTCAAGAATAAAAACAATCAATGGTTTTGGCTCTCGTAACATCTTATCAACTTCTGGAATATCTCCATTAGCAATCATATCTGCTGGGTCTTTATCCTCTCCAAATATTACAACTCCACCATCAAATCCATTATCCGTTAATAAAATAGAGGCTTTATACGCTGCATTTACCCCTGCTTTATCTCCATCATAAGCTAATATGATTTTTGGTTCACCTTTTTTTAACAAGGGAAGATGCTCAGGTGTTAAGGCTGTTCCCAAAGTTGCAACACTCTCTTTAAATCCAGCTTGATGAAACATCACAACATCCAAATATCCTTCGCAAACTATTAATCGTTTATTTGCATATATAGTTTGCTTTGCTCTATGATAACCATACAAAATACGCGACTTATTAAAAAGTTTTGTTTGAGGTGAATTTATATATTTTGCTGGATGATTTGTTGTTGTTCGCCCACCAAATCCGACAATAGATCCATTTGATGAATATATAGGAAAAGTGATACGATTTACCAATCTTGCATAAGGATTAGAATTATCATCAAGAGCAATAACACCTGCATCATTAGCTTTTGCTAGTGGCAAAACTTGTTGATTTAAAAACTGTAAAACAGCACTACTTTGAGGTACAAAACCAATCTCAAACTCTTCTATAGAGCCATTACTTACCCCTCTATTATAAAGATAATTTTTAGATTCTTGATTTAGGTCAAGATTTTTAATATACCACTTTTGAATCTCTTTAAGAACTCTTGAGAGTTCACTATAATCACTTTGCCCCTTTGTATAACTAAGAGAAAAATTATACATAGAAGCTAGTTTTTCTATAGCCTCTGGGTAATTTAATTTTTCAAGTTCCATAATAAATTTGATACTATCTCCGCCAACACCACATCCAAAACAGTGATATATCTGCTTTGTTGGGCTTACCACAAAACTTGGAGTCTTTTCACCATGAAATGGGCAATTAGCTTTATAGTTTGCACCAGCTTTTTTAAGTTCAATAAAAGAGCCAATAACATCAATAATATCAAGAGTACTTTTTAAGGACTCTATAGAAGATTGTTCTATCAAACTTTGGCTTGTAGTTCTCTTATTTTTGCTTTTGTCTGTTTTATTTGCTTACGAAAAACATCCAAATTCTCTTCAATTAATGCCTCTTCAAATTCATCATTAACATATTCTAGTTCATCTTGCTCTGCCCTATACTTTTTTAACAAATTAGTTGCTAATTTTTGTAATTCTTCAACTGTTAAATTTTCTATATTTTTATTTTCCATATCAATTCTTTATAAGTAGCTACAGCAATAATCTACTAAAGTATTAGCTTTGATTTTAAATTTTGAATTGCCATCAACATTAAAACTTTCACCTGTTTTAAGTGTTATCCAACTATTGCCATCAAGATTTATTTTAGCTTCACCACTTGTAATCTCCATTAATTCTGGTGCATCTGTACCAAATTCATATTCACCTATCTGCATAACTCCCAATGTTTTAATAGTTCCATCACTAAATTCTATTTTTCTACTTGTAACTTTTCCATCAAAATAACTATTACCCTCAATTGTAATTTTTACATTCTTAAAACTTGCCATATCTATCCCTAATTTTATATATTTTACAAATTATAGTAATTTGAACTTAAATCAAAGTTATTTAAAATTCTATTTATAGACTTATTTTATCATTGTTTAGATAAAATCTTTCATTAAAACATTAAGGTATTACTAAATGGCAGAAAAATTCAAGGTCAAACAAAATGATAAGCTTCTGAATTTTCTTTTTAGCTCTCTTGTGGGGTGGTCAAAAAAGAGGATTAAGGATAGATTAAAAGGGGTAAGTGTTGCTGTTAATGGTGAGATAACTACGAAGTATGATTTAGCATTAAATGTAGATGATATTGTAGAGGTAGGAGTGGTGCAAAAATCAAAACCATCTATTAAAACTTTGAATATAATATATCAAGATAAAGATTTGATAGCTATAAATAAACCAGCAGGATTATTATCTGTGGGGAGTGCTAGTGAGAATAAGCAACATGCTTTATATATTTTGAGAGAACAACTCTCTCGTGGTAAAAGTAGAGTCAATTTAATTCCAGTTCATAGATTAGATAGAGATACATCAGGAATTTTACTTTTTGCAACATCTAAAGATATTAGAGAAAAAGTTATGGATAATTGGGATAAAGCTACTAAAATATATTTAGCAATAGTTGAGGGTTCTCTAAAAGCACCAAAAGGAACTATTAATCAACCTCTAAGACTTGATGATGATAAAGAGTATAAAGTACATGTAGGAGAGCATAAAGAGGCTAAAAAAGCTATAACTCATTATAAAACCATTAAAAACAGTAGAACAAAAACACTCCTTGAAGTAAAGATAGAAACAGGAAGGCAACATCAAATAAGAGCTCATTTATCATGGTTGGGAAATGCTATTGTGGGTGATGAGAGATATGGTAAAAAAGGCAATAGATTAGGACTTCATGCAACTAGACTTAATATTTATCACCCTGTTAAAAAAGAGTATCTGAGTTTGGAAGTGGAAGCACCTAAGGATTTTTATGAGTTGATTTAACCAAAATAAAAAATATAAACGAACAGGTTATTTATGGCAAGGAAGATATAGATAATGAGAAGTTACGAATAGAGCCATATTAAAAGCATTAGATTATGGATATAGACAAGTAGGAATAGCAAAATATTTAATTGTCGCCTACCCTAGTCCTAAAGTCTCGTTCTTGCCATGTTTGTATATTCTTACTATTTTTAAAATTAATATTAAGTAGCATAATATCTATTTTAGAGAACTTTTAGTTACTTCTTCTTTTATTTGTGTTATTATTTTATATAGTAGATAATAACTATTAAAACTTAATTTTAGGAATAGACATGATAAACATAGGATTATTTAATATAGGTGGATTTGTTGGTGAAGTTATCCAAAAGCCAACTCCAACAATAGTAACTCCAACAATAAAAGGTAATCCTGTAGAAAATGTAACAGATGCTATAAATCCTTTTTCTATTATTGGAAGAAAGTTCTTTGGATTATCAGTACATGAAGCTAAATCAAAGTTAAAGAAAGGTGATCATATTTCTGTTCAAAGATTTGGATATACTCATCACAGTATATATATAGGTGATGGTAAGGTTATTCATTATTTAGAAGATGGAATTCAGGAAGATTCTTTATATATTTTTTCTGATGACTCCAATATTAATCTTGAAAGTACTCCTATAAAATATGCAGAAGAAGAAGTTGTAAAACGAGCCAAGTCTCGTTTATACGAAGATAATTATAATGTAATATGGAAAAATTGTGAGCAATTTGCAATTTGGTGTCGAACAGATTCTAATTTAAACATTAAGCACTTTTAGCACTTTTAGTATACTTCTTCACAATAAATCAATTCCCAGCCCTTATAAACTAAAACTATTTTTGCAAATGGTTTATCTTTAAGGCTTGGGATTGTTGTAACATCATATCTATTTAGTTGTTCTTTCGCCTCTTCTATCATCTTATTTTTAAGTTTTTTATTAAATTTTGATTTTGGCCGACATTCATCACCCCTCTAAACTTAAACTAATATAAAACAACTAATCATAAAACTCTTCATAATCATCCCCTAAGCACTCCAAAATAATCTCATGATTTTCATTAAAATAGTCCAATTGGCTCTC
>JAMOOQ010000015.1 GCA_027100635.1 Campylobacteraceae bacterium
ATTCAACAAGAGGAAAACCTAAAAAAGATGCTATTAAAGATGTTACAGAGTATACTGTTTTGGTAAATATGACTAGTAATCTAAGTAAATTTCATGAAGAGAAAAAGAGAAATGGAATTTTTATTTTAGCAACAAATGAGCTAGAAAATAAGTCATTAAAACCCCAAGAAATTTTAAAGGAGTATAAAAATCAACAGAAAGTAGAAAGAGGTTTTAGGTTCTTAAAAGACCCAAAATTTCATGCTGATTCTATCTTTTTAAAAAAGCCTGAACGGATTGCATCATTATTAATGATTATGACATTATCCTTACTAGTGTATTCTGCATTAGAACATAAAGTTCGCAAAAATATGAAAGAAAATAGCCTGACTTTTCCAAATCAGAAGGGAAAACCAATATCAAATCCTACTATGAGATGGGTTTTTCAATATTTTTTCTCTGTGGTTTTAATTTTATTTGAAGGAGGGGCTCAATTGGACTATTTTAATGAAAATCATGAGATTATTTTGGAGTGCTTAGGGGATGATTATGAAGAGTTTTATGATTAGTTGTTTTATATTAGTTTAAGTTTAGAGGGGTGATGAATGTCGGTTAGGGGATGATTATGAAGAGTTTTATGATTAGTTGTTTTATATTAGTTTAAGATTGGATTATTCTACAAATAATTTCTCTTCTACAATAGCACAGATTATATGCCCTATCATTATATGAGCCTCTTGTACTCTTGCTGTATTTTCTGATGGTACGCAGATACAATAATCAGATAAATCTTTCATTTTCCCACCATTTGAATTTGTTAATCCAACTGTAATAATACCTTTTAATTTAGCTCTTTTAATAGCTTTTATTATATTTTTTGAGTTTCCACTTGTAGAAATTGCAATAAAAATATCACCTTTAATACCATTTGCTTCAATCTGTCGTGCAAAAATATCTTTATATCCATAATCATTACCCACAGCTGTAAGAATACTGCTATCAGTTGTTAGAGCAATTGATGGTAAGGGATCTCTATCAAAAGCAAATCTACCAACAAATTCAGCTGATATATGTTGAGCATCTCCAGCACTTCCACCATTTCCAGCGATAAGTGTTTTATTACCATTTTTATATGCTTTTATAGTTTTTTTAGATACTTTTTTTATTAATTTGACTAATTTTAAATCAGTATATATAGCTTTTTTTATATCAGATGACTCTTTAATTTGTTGTTCTATAAAATTAATCACTTTTTTCTTGCTTTTCTAAAAGATGCTAATTTCTTATTTTCAGGATTATTCATAAGTGCCTGCATTGAATTATTCTCTTGTTGCTCTTTTGAGTCATCATCTTCCGCAATAAGTGGTGAATGATTTATAATAAGAGGTATATTCTCAATTAACAAGTGTTTAATATTTAATATAGGAATCTTTAGAGTAGAGCCAAATCCTTCACTTCCAAATCCAGCTTCAAATGATAAATATTTCTCATTAACAGAAGCACTATCATAAGTATAGCCTGCCAATGAAAATATAACCTCTGAACCAAATTGATCATATATATCACTAGGTAAAATTGGATTAAATTCTATATTTTCTACTGTACATAATATTGAAAACTGTTGATTTTTATCAAATAGCAGACTCATAGTATCACCTAAACATTTTCTCATAATCTCTCTATACTCTTTAGAGTGAAATATCTCTTTTGGCATCATCTATCCTTATTTTTACTTTATCTATTATCTGAAATCCTATCATAGCATTCATTAAAGCAAAGCCATAAAAATTTTCTATATCATCTATTTTTATATCTTTTGCAATTAAAAAATTACTTTTCAAGAGTTTTTCTCTCATTGTACCATATAACAGTGGCTTTTTGGGTGTTATCCAACTCTTGCCATCAAAGAGTGCAATATTCGCAATAGTCGTATCAGTTAATAGATTATCTTTAGATATTATCACATCATCATAGTTAGCATTATCTTTTATAAAAGTATTTAAATTATCTCTATTCTCATATTTATATCTATACTCTATATCACTATTTATTATAATAAACTTTTTTTGTACTTTTACTATATAAGGGATATATTCAATTTTTAAAATATCACAATTATAAAGCACTCTACAACGATATAATTTCTTATCAGGAGGCTTTATATAATTACTTAAATCAATAATTTTATCACAACCAAATAACTCTTTTTTAGATAAATTAAATCGTTGATTATGATACTTTATATTTTCTATCTGTTTGTTATTAATTTTTATTGTTTCTAAAAGATTTTGTTTAATAGTTTTTATTTCTCAACTCTTTCTCTCTTTTAATAAGAGCTTGAACTCCATTATACATATCTTGTACACATTCAACCTCGCTCACACCAAGTCGTCTTTTATTGCTAATATCATAAACTCCACCTTCACTATCAGAGTGTTCACCATGAATTCCTCTTATTTGAACGCTATATTTATCTGCTATTTCTTTAAATTCATCCATTTTAGTACTAAGATTTGGCAATTTTATATGAACACTAGCTCTTATAGCTGTACCAAGATTTGTTGGGCAACTAGTGATATATCCTAGATGTTTATCATATTCAAATTTAATTTTCTCTTGAAGTTTTTTTATTGCTAAGACAAGTCTTGTAAAAACCTCTTTAATATCTCCACCTTGTTGCATAGATATAATTCTAAGTTGATCCTCTTCATTTATCCATAATAAAAATGTTTTATCAGAATTATGAAAGATTCCCCTTGCATTTGGCCAGTCTCTATTTAATCCAGCACTTTGCAAAAATCTATCACCCTCTTTAAACAAAAAGTGGTCTTTTATAAGAGATTCTCTATCATCTAGAGTGATATTATTTAATGGATAATATTTTCCTTGAAGTTCACCATCAAATGATAATAAAGTTTGTGAAATATCTTGTTCAATTTTATCTCTCAGCTCTTTAGATATGGCAGTACCAAGTGGAATATCTTTTATGTTTCTTGCTACTCTAACTCTTGTGGATATTATAAATTGTGAATCAATATCAAGATTAGGAGCATTTAAATCATTTGGATTCATATTTGTTTTATGTTTATCATCTTTTTTAAAGCCGTGATAATCTTCTATAATTTTATCAAAAAGAGGTGCAAAAACCTCATAAGATTCTTTATCTCCAGCATAAGCTCCAATTCCACTATCTATATTTTGAACACCAGAATTTATTACATTTTGCAGAGTAAAACCATTTATAGTTACTCTATCTTTTAACTCTTCAAATAACTCTTTTGTTAGATATTTAGCTACTAAAGAATTTGAATTCTCTAATGCTTTAGGATATTTTAAATTACTATTCATTTTATTAACCTTTATTTTTTAATAACAGTACCAACTCCATTACTTGTAAAAATCTCAAGTAACAAAGCGTGTTCCACTCTTCCATCAATGATATGAGCCTTATTTACACCACCATTAACAGCTTCTAAACATGCATCAACTTTAGGAATCATCCCACCAGCAATCGTACCATTCTTTTTTAATTTTTTGATTTTTTTCTTTTTTAGAGTCTCAAATAATTTTTTATCATTGTCAAGTACCCCTAGAGTATCTGTCATAAAAATTATTTTTTTTGCATTTAAACTTTCTGCAATTTTACTAGCAGCTAAATCAGCATTAATATTAAATCCTGGGTGTCCAAGTTCATTCCCTGATGCAATTGGAGCAATAACAGGTATGAATTTTTCTTCTAAAAGATTATGAATCACACTATTATCTATATACTTTATCTCACCAACAAGTCCATATTTTCCATTAGACTTTGCAGAAGCAGTCATAAACTTACCATCTTTACCAGTCAATCCTAATGCTTTTGCTCCATGCATATTCAATAAATTAATTATCTCTTTATTTATTTTGCCAGATAGAACCATCTCTACAACTTCCATTATTTCAGGAGTAGTAACTCTTAAACCATCTACAAATTTACTTTTAATCTCTAATTTTTCAAGTAATTCATTGATTTTTTTGCCACCACCATGAACAATGACAGGTTTTATCCCCATCATATAAAGCAAAATAATATCTTGTGCAAATTTATCTTGCAACTCTTTATTAATCTGTGCAGAACCACCATATTTTATAACAAAGATTTGATCTTTATATTTTTTTATATATGGTAATGCTTCTAAAAGTAACTTAACTTGTTCAATATTTTTTTTCAATTTATATAATCCTTTATATGATAAAACACCTATCTAGGTATTCCTCCACCATTCATTTGTGTCATAATATCTTTCATCTGTTTCATACCATTTTTACCAGATAATCTTTTAGCCATTTTTGCAGCACCTTTAAACTGTTTCATTACTCTATTTACTCTAACTTGACCTATTCCAGAACCAGTTGCAATTCTCCGTTTTCTACTATTTGTCAGAAGATCTGGATTTTCTCTCTCTTTTGGTGTCATTGATGATATCATAGCTTTGATAGCTTTTACTTCAGAAGAATTTTCCATATCAAAATCACCAAGTTGTTTTGCCATACCACTCATCCCTGGAATCATCCCAAGCATAGACTTCATTGAACCTAGTTTTTTCATCTGTTCCATTTGAGCTAAAAAGTCATTAAAATTAAATTGACCTTTTTTAATTTTTCTAGTTATATGTTTGGCTTGTTTTTCATCAATAACAGCAGATGTTCTCTCTGCTAATGATTCTAAATCCCCTTGACCCATCAATCTACTAACAATACGATCTGGAATAAATTGTTCCAAATGTGGCATTTTCTCACCATTACCAAGAAATCTTAATGGCACACCAACTTGATTTGATAAACCAAGAGCAACACCACCTTTGCTATCTCCATCAAATTTACTTAAGATTACACCTGTAATACCAATCTTTTCTTTAAATGTAGTAGCAGTTCTGATTGCATCTTGCCCAGTCATAGCATCAGCTACATAAAAAAGTTCATCAGGTTGTGCTATATCTTTAATTGATTTTAACTCATCCATCAGTTCTTCATCAATTGCTAACCGTCCAGCAGTATCAATTAATACCACATCATACATCTCTTTTTCCGCTTTTATTAAAGCTTCTTTAACTAATTCTTGTGGTTTTTTATCCTCATCTGCTACTAAATCTATTTCAATTTGAGCTGTAATTTGTCTAAGTTGTTCAACTGCTGCTAGTCTTTGTAAATCAGCTGCAACAATTAAAACCTTTTTCTTTTTTTGCTCTTTTAAAAAATATGCGATTTTACCAGTAGTTGTAGTCTTTCCACTTCCTTGAAGTCCAATCATTAAAACAACAGTTGGTGGCTTAGATGCAAATACAAAACCTTGATTACCTTTGACTGTAAGAAGTGTTGTAAGTTCATTTTTAATTGCCAAAAGGAAATTATCTTTACCAATACCTTTCTCTTTTGTCTCTTTTTCAACAACAACTAAAAGCTCTTTTACTACCTTGTGGTGTACATCTGCTTTTAGGAGTGATTTTTTTAACTCTGTTAGAGCTTTTTTAAGTGCTTTTTCGTCGTCATTAAAACGAATTTTACCAATAGCATTTTTAAAACTGTCTGTTAAAGTATCAAGCATAATTTCCCTTTTTTTATTAATTTAATTTTATGTTATTATACAAAAATTCCTTATATATAGGCTTTTATAGACCCTCTAAATTATAAAATTCAATCTCTAAATTACTAAATTCAAAATTATCATAATCACTATTATTATAATTTGATTTGTCAGATACTATAGTAATGATATTTTCTTTTTCAATAAAATCACCTTTTAACAGAGGAATGGTATAAAGAGTATAAGAACCATCACCTTTTGATGGAACAATATTCCATGATTTATTATTAAAGGTTATTGTGTTATTTAACTCTAAACCTTTAGCATAAAAGATTAAATTTGCATTATGATAAGTAGATTCTATTTTTGGTATATTAAATGATTTTGTAAATTTTATTCCCTCAAAAGATGCTTGAAATTTTGAGTTAAAGTGATCTATTGAATATGAGCTATCTCCTAAATGATGTAGAGCCTTTTCAATCTCTATAATTACAACATTTTCTGTAATCCTTTGCATCTCTAATTCTAATAAAAAATCATTAAGCTCATCTACTCTTAAAGTTTTAGATATAGGTATATAGTTATCTTTATATGCACTAATTATTACAGTATCATCATCTTCTAAAAGATTTAAATCAATATCAATCTCAATATTTCCATCTATATTAGAAAAACTTTTATAGAATTTTTCTTGATTTAAATCTGTAAAACTAACTTTAACTCTTACTCTATTTAATCTATCTAAACTATCTATATCTTTTATATTCACTCTAATTTTTTTTATATTAGTAGAATTTTTATCTATAAATATCTCTTGACCCTTATCTATAACTATACTATCTTCAATTATATTTTGATTAATAGTCTTACTCTGTTGAATATTACAAGCTGAACTATCCTCTTTATTACATCCACTCAATATTACTGCAACAATAGAACTATATATTAATACTTTATTCATTTTATATCCTAGTATATCTTTATTAATTAGAGTTATTTTACAATAATAGTAATGAACATAAGTTGTAATTCTATACTAAATCTCTCTTTTGGAAAATTTTAAATCCTAAGAATGAGAATAATATACCTAAACTTACTGGATATAAAATTGATAAAACCACAAAAGTAGTTTGACTCATTAAATCTAATATATAAAATGCAACTGGTCCCATAACAGTTAGTTCTGGGTCAAATAGTGAAATAGCAGCAACTCTAAATATCTCCATTGGATTAATCATTGCAATAAATATAATTAATTCTTCGTTAAATCTTTGGCTCATCATTAGTGAAATCATAGCAATATCAATAAATGCCAAAAGAAGTATCCATATAAAAAATGCAATTCCCAAAGCAACTTCACTTGATTTTACAAATGAAGATATAAAAAATGCTATCCCTAAAAATACACTACTCATTGCAAATAAAAGTCCTGTATACAAAAAGAAAATATCCCAAGGGATTGAAGCACCTTTAATTGAACCATATATAATTGCCACAATCATTGCAAAAAGTACAGGAAGATAAACGGTCACAAATCTACCTAAAATCTTACCCCAATAATACTGTTTTAATGATATTGGAAACGATAGCATATACTCTAAAATATGATTATCTCTATCTCCTGAAATTGAACGAACTGTTGTAATTAATATAAAAATTGGCAAGATTACAATTGTAATTTGAATATACATAAGCAATAATCGGCTAAGTCCACTAAATCCCATAACCTGAGATTCTGTAACACCTGCAATAAAAAATAGAGCAATAAGCCCACCAAATACAAGAGAATAAACCAAAAACCATTTAGCTCTTATTGACTCTTTTAAATCCAAAAATGCAATTAGATATAAATTTTTCATGATATAACCTCATCTGATACAATTTTTCCTAAATCCATATATATTTGACGATTTACAATCTGCTCAACCTCTTCTAGTCTATGAGTTACAAAAAGCAAGACTTTTTCATCTTCATTTTGTTTTAAAAGTCTATAAAAATCATCTCTAGCTTTTGGATCAAGATTTGCTGTTGGCTCATCATAAATAATAATATTATTCTGTTTTGCCAAGCTTATTGCAATCAAAAGTTTCTGCTTCATCCCACCACTAAGTTTAAAAAAAGATTTATTCATGTTAGTTTTTATATCAAGTTTCATCTCATTTGCATAGTGGATTATCTTCTGCTTATCAACATTCGCACCTACACTAACATATTGCATCAATTCAGATATGCTAAGTTTTATTGGTGGAGGAAGTTGAGGCACAAAACTGATGTTTTCTAAAACCTTTACTCTCTCTTTTATAGGGTCTAATCCATTAATTAAAACGCCGCCATTATCAGGATGATAATATCCTAATATTGAACGAATTAGCGTGGTTTTACCTGCACCATTTGCACCCATTAGTGCAATATAGTCATTTTTTTTAAACTCACAATTTATATTATCTAGTGATATATGCTCACCAAATTTTTTTGTTAGATTGTTTACTTTTATCATAATTAAACCAAACTTTTCAATCTAAAATCAAATTTAAGAGCATCAGCGTGGCAAACATCAACACATCTTCCACAGAGTGTGCAATCATTACCCATAATATATTCTGTTTTTATATCTTTTTCATCAATCTGTTTTTTATATTTTGCTTTTGTAATCTCTAATACTTGATTTTCAAAACATACATCATGACAAACCATACAGCTATCACAGTTATCATTCCACTCTATTCTTAATGCACTTACCTTAGATAGCATCCCGTAAGTTGTTCCTATTGGGCAGATATATTTACACCATGCACGACGAGAGAAAAAGACTTCCATAGCAAATACAACAACTACCCAAATAAGTGCAATACTCCATCCATAAGCTATCATTCTACTTAATATCCCAACAACATTAAATGTTTCAAAAACTAAATATCCACTTGTAAATGATAATCCTAAAAAGATACCCCAAAAGATATATCTAACTCTGTTATCAAATTTTCTATTTTTAATAATCTTTTTTGCAACTAAAGTGTTATGCCATTTTTCGCCAATTTCACTTAAAATTCCATAAGGGCATACCCATGCACAGTAGCTTCGTCCACCAACAAGCATATAAACAATAATAATAGTTGTTGCTCCTATTATCATATTTATAGGTAGATGATATGTTGATAACCATACTTGCATTGTTGTAAATGGGTCAATCATATGAAAGCCTAAGAACCTTGAACCGTTAAGAGTTCCCTCAAGCATTTGTAAATCTATAAAAAATGATAAGAAGAAAAATAGATGAATAGATATAACTAAAATCCATCTTTTCATTCTGTAACTAAATTTTGTTTTTCCCTCTTTTGTTTTATCAAAAAAAGTTGACCAAAACGATGTTTTTTTTATTGTCTCTCTATTGTTATATTTATCCATCTTAACTCCGTTTACATCATTATTTATTTTAAAGCTTCAGCACGAGCTGGAAACTCACCAATCTCTTTTGCAAACTCTTTAAAGTCTTCATCTTCTAGCGATATTAATAAACCTTTCATAATAACATTCTCTTTCCGTCCTGTTTTAAAGTCTACTAAATCTTTATATATCGTTTCTTCACTTTGTCCAAATAATTTTGGTCCCATCATAGCTTTTCCATTTTGGAATCCACTACCATTTACACCATGACAAGAAGCACATTTACTTTTATACGCATTACTAACTTTAAATGCTCCAGCATTTCCAGCTTTATCTCTTAGGGCATTAAGCTTATCATCTTCTTTTTCTCTATCAGATTTCTCTTCTAGAGTTTTAACTGCTTTTGCTTGACCCATTGTATCGCCAAAGTCTTTTATAACTTTACCTTGTGCTCCTCCATTATATGCACCACCTTTATTAGCTGTATATGCCATAAGTGCTATAACAATTAGTGTTGAAATTCCTGCAATTATATTTTTCATTTTTTATTTCCCTAATTTTTTAATTTCTTGGTTAAATGAATAAATCTCATCTGCCAACTCTTTAATCTCATCTTCACTCATCATCTTAATTAGATCATTCATTAATGGATTTGACTTTTTACCACTCTTAAACTCAGCAATTTTTTCTAAAATCTCATCACTTGTTTTATCTAATAATGATGGTCCTATAATACCATTTGCATAATCATTATGACAAGCCGAACATTTAATAATAAACTTTTTACTTAACTTTCTAACTAATAATGAAACCTTTACTTTCTCATAAGGGCTTCTAATATGTAGTTGTGCATCAATTGAAGTTCTTGGTTTTACTCTAACAGAAGCATCTTTATTTGCAGGTTGAGAATTTTCATCATAAGCACTTTTTACATTGTAATTAAGATAGTAAGATTTATTTTGAGAGTCTGGAGCAGTTTTTTCTTCCACTTTTATCTCTTTAGCATTTTTATTTTCTACCACTTCAATTATCGGTGCTTTGCTAGTTTCCTCTTTTGCAACAACAGGCTCTTTTGGATTATCTCCACATCCTGTAAAAAGTAGACCAACTACACTTAATAATAAAACTACTTTTTTTGATTTTAATCTAATACTTATCATATATTATCCCCTAAACTTTATAAAATTGTTCATAAGTAACTCTTGGTTTTATTATGATTGATGGTTGTTCTGTGGGACAAACTTCTTGACACACTCCACATCCTATACATCCATCATAAACCTCTGGTCTAATAATTCCTACACTCGTTGAAATCATCGCTATTGCACTAAGTGGATTTGGCATTGGACACATATCAGCACAAAGTGTACAAGCCTTTCCCTCAAAGCTTTCAAACTTCTTTAAAACATTCTCTTCATACTCTGTTACATTAGTCTGATTTTTAAGAAACTCTTTCATCTTATCATCATATCCAGCAGGGATAGGTTCTCTTTTTACTGCTAAACAAGTTCTTGGATTTTCTAAAACTGCTATTCCCATTTTAATATCAGTAGCTTTTTCACAAGCGTGATCTAATGCTCCACTAGGACAAGCTAAAACACAAGGGACAGCTTCACACGCATAACATCCTCTAATATTTGCATCAATATATGGAGTTCCCACACCATAACCAGTTGTTATATCAGATAATTCTATAGAGTGATAAGGACATACTTGCAAACATTGACCACATTTTATACAAAGGGCTAAAAATTCTTTTTCATTTATAGCTCCAGGAGGTCTAAGTCTATTTTCTGCTTTAGCACCCATTGGGCTAAAGACCATACCTCCACCAGCAACAACTGCAAGTATTCCCATTGTAGAGTATTTAATAAATTCTCTTCTATCTGTTTTTAATTTTGCCATATTTATCCTTCTACCCTAACTTTGGGTTTTTCATCTTCCATTATAAATATCGGTTTACTAAATGGTGCCAATTTTGCTAAAAAATTTAATAATGATATTACAGGAGAGCCGTAAAAAAACTTTACACTTGGATTATACATCCAAAGCTGATCTGCATATTGATAAACACGATGAGGTGTATCACCAATATTATCATTATTCTTATCAAATCCTTTGTAATTATCCCAATAATTTCCCACTATCTCATTATCATTTGTTTTACTTCCACGACTATCATTTACAATATCTTCTATATTTCCCATAATAACATTCTCTTTAATAATATTATTTTCGCTTAGAGAATGAAAATGTAAAGCTTCTGCATTATATAAAATTTTATTACCAATTATCCAATTATTAGTATCAGGTTCAAATGGTGATCTGTCTATATATAAACCTTGAGCACAGTAAATCATTGTATTATCTTTTATAGTGAAATTAGAAACATCTTTAAGTCCCATAGCCATACCAGTTGCTCCTAAAGAGCTTTTTATAATATTTCCTGTTGCAATAGTATCTTTTGAATACATAAAAAATATCCCCACAGAATTAAACTTATAGCTATTATTTCTAACATAATTTTTACCAGCATACATAAAATGTAAAGAGTATCGGCAATATTCACCATAATTCTCTTCAATTATATTTCCATGAGAATACCAAACAACCATATCTCTTGATTTAATTAATGAGTTTTTTTTCACTAAATTATCATTACTATACCAAAGTCTTAATCCATCTCCACGAAGTCCCAAATCTAAATCTTTAGATGTGATAGTATTATTTGAAATAACAGAATTACTAACCATCTGTAAATCAATACCAAAAAGACAATCATCAATTATACAATTACTAATCTCGTTTTGCTTACCATTATTCATAGCAATAGCAGAATCAAGCTTATGATGAAGACTGCCACTATTTGTAATTCTTAGATTTTTAAGAGTAATATATGAACCATCAGTTTTAATAACTGTACCATTCCCCTCACCATCAATAATCACACCATCTTCTATACCAATAATACTAATAGGCTTATTTATAACAATTGAACCTTTATATGTTCCAGCAGGTAATTTTAATATTGAACCCTCTGGAGCATTATCAATAGCATTTTGTAAAATATTAGCATTTAAAATATTTGACAGAAATAAGAAACTTAGTAATAATCTAATCAATTTTAGCCTTTATCTACTCATTTGTTTCGTTCATAGCTTTTTGTTTTGCAAAAAATGCTAACAAACTTAATAAACTAATTGCTACTATCATATAAAATCCAATTGTTGGATATGAGTGTGTAATAAACTGAGCAATTTTCCCATCTCCAAAAACTGTTGGCATAAATGGTTTAATTTTAAATGCACCCCAATCGTGAAGATTATGTCCAAACCAATATAACCAAAATGAATAGTCTGCAATAAATAAGATTGGTAAAGATGCAGGAATTAACATTAAATAGTTTAAAATTCTTACATTATATAACATAAAATATATCATACCTAAAGAGAGTAAAAGAAGTGCATAAATACTAATCTCTCGCTCAATAGTTCCACCAACCCACATAGGATCCATACCAACATAGTGATTAATTGTATTCATCTCGTGAACTTCTCCACTATATCCATCAAAATGGAAAAATACAGGAATCCCCTCTGGAAATGCCTCTTTTGGATAGTTTGGAGCTTCTAGTGAAACTGCCCAAATAGGAAGTGAACCAGAACCTAATTCAGCTTGAGTCTCAATCATCTTTCCTAAATCATTATAAGCCTCTTTATCCGTAGTAACACTTTTATATCTACCTTGAGAATAAAAATTCCATACAGTTTTGCTAAAAGAAGAAACCTCTTCACCTTTACCCTCATGAACCTGATTTAAAACTCCATGAAATGCAATCATTGGAAATGTAAATGATATAGTTAAAATAATTAAAGCTAATGCCGTAAAAATCTTTGCTTTGATAAAACTTGGATGCACAATTTTCCTTTTTATAATGTATTCTTATTTTAAATATAACTTTTGGTTACTTAAAATTTATATTTTATTATAACCAATTTATCTAAGTAATAACTTGATAATTGTCAATAATCTTAAAAAATAATATAAAATATTAAAAATAAATTTATATATTTGTCCTAAGTCAAACTATTTTCTTTAAATATATACTATTATTTTAAACAATTTGATTATTTTATCAAATAAATATATTAAGGAGAAATAATGAATAAAACTTTTAGTAAATTATCAACTTTAGTTTTAGGAACTGCTTTAGCCACATCTTTTGCAACTGCTGGTTCTGGTGAATTAGAGAAGATAATGAAAAAACGGGGTCTGAGTGAAAACGATATTATTCGTGCAGCAAAGACATATTTACCAACTGGTGGTAGAGATGAGTTTGTTGTATTTAGTTCTGGTGGTCAATCAGGTCAGATGATGGTATATAGTGTACCATCTATGAAGATTTTAAAATATATTGCAGTATTTACACCTGAGCCTTGGCAAGGTTATGGTTTTGATGAGGATTCATTGAAAGTACTTAGACAAGGTAATATTAGAGGTAGAGAGATAAATTGGGGAGATACACATCACCCTGCACTTTCTGAAGTAGATGGTAAATATGATGGAAAATGGTTAGTGATTAATGATAAAGCTAATCCAAGAATTGGTGTTATTGATTTAGAAGATTTTGAAACTAAACAAATTGTAGTAAATCCTGTTTTTAAATCAGCTCATGGTGGCGCTTTCTTTACTCAAAATTCTGATTATATTATCGAAGCTTGTCAATATGCTGCTCCATTTGATAATAACTATCACCCAATAGAAGAGTACAAAGAGACATATCGTGGTGGTGTAACTATGTGGAAATTTGATAATAAAGAGGGTAGAATTCATCCTGAAAAATCATTTACACTAGAATTACCTCCATATATGCAAGATTTATCAGATGCTGGTAAAGGTGCAAGTGATGGTTGGGGATTTACAAACTCATTTAATACTGAGATGTACACAGGTGGTATAGAAGTTGGTATGCCTCCTTTTGAAGCTGGTTGTAGTAGATTTGATACAGACTTCTTACATGTTTATAATTGGGAAAAATTAGCAAAACTTGCTAAAGATGATAAAAATGTAAAAGTTGTAAATGGTATGAGAATTATTCCAATGAGTGTAGCAGTAGCTAATAATGCACTTTTCTTAATTCCTGAACCTAAATCACCTCATGGTGTAGATGTATCTCCTGATGGTGAATATATCGTTGTTTGTGGAAAACTAGATACTCATGCGTCTGTTTATAAATGGAGTAAAATCAAAGCTTTAATTGATGCTAAAGCTTATGCAGGGAAAGACCCTTATGGTATCCCTATTTTAGATATGAAAAAATCACTTCATGGTCAAGTTGAATTAGGTCTTGGGCCATTGCATAATCAATTTTCAAATGTAAAAGGTGAGATGTATACATCATTATATGTTGATTCACAAATTGTAAAATGGAATTACTTAGAGTTAAAAGTTTTAGATAAAGAGAATGTTCATTATAATGTAGGACATTTATGTGGTATGGAAGGTAAATCTGCTGACCCTCAAGGAAAGTATATTATATCTCTTAATAAACTAGCAATTGATAGATTCCAAAATGTTGGACCTCTTCACCCACAAAATCATCAGTTAATTGATATTAGTGGTAAAACTATGGATCTTCTTTATGATATGCCAATTCCATTAGGTGAACCTCACCAAGCAGTTGCAATCAGAGCATCTAAATTACATCCACATGTTAGATATAAAATGGGTACAAATACTAAAACAGGTAAACCTCATATTGGTAAAACCCTTGCAGGGCAAGAGAGAATAGAGCGAGATGGAAACAAAGTAGCTGTATATGCTACTATGGTACGTTCTCATATTAATCCTGAAAGAATTACCGTGAACAAGGGTGATATAGTTACCATGTATATTACCAACCTAGAAAGAGCTGAAGATGAAACTCATGGATTTACCGTTGATAACTTTGATATTCATGCATCATTAGAACCAGGTGAAACAACTGAATTAAAATTTACAGCTGATATTGAGGGTGTATTCCCTTACTACTGTACAGAGTTTTGTTCAGCACTTCACTTAGAGATGATGGGTTATTTGATGGTTAAAGATCCAAATAAGAAATATACATCTGCTCAAAAATTAAAAATGAAAAGTATGTCTCCAGAAGAGTTAAAAGCTGAATATGATAAAACTGTTGCTGTTAATGCTGCTACAGATGAAGTTATCCAATCAGTTGTTAAATTCTTAAAAGATAATGGTTATGAGAAACATCCAGTTATTGTTGATTTGGTAACAGATGCACTAGATCAGTATGGTCAAATTAAAGAGCAAAAAGCTAAATCTGATGAAGCTGTTAAGGCTGGTGATTTAGAAAAAGCGATTCTTTTTGAAAATATGATTTGGCAATATATGGTTAAAACTGCTGATGTTGGTATCAGAGCTAAAGATGCACTTGTAAGACTAGTTGCAACTAAACAATCTACTTCTGCTCAAAGAGGAGAAAAAGCGTTTGGTGAAGGTGGTTGTTCAGGATGTCATGTTATTGGTAAAGTATCATCAGGTCCAGATTTAACAGGTGTTCTTCAAAGACATGAAAATGCAGAAAAATGGGTAAATAATTTCATTATGAATCCAGAAAAAATGTATAAAGATCCTTATGTTGCAGGTATGATTAATTACTTTAATCTTAAAATGCCTAACCAACATATGACTCAAGAAGAAATAACAGACATTATTGAATACTTTAAATGGGTTGAAGAGAATGCAAACTTATTTTAGACTATAATATAATAAGTTTAACTAAGGGGAAGATTTTCTTCCCTTTTTTTGTGGCATCCTTCATATAACTAGTTTACGAGACCCTGAATCAAGTTTAGGGTGACGAAAGTCCGTCTCATTTAGGATTTTATAAAGTTTGTCATTCCGTGCTTGACACAGAATCTCTGAGATTAAGAGTGTCTATTACTTTTGATACTCCATGAAGGATGCCCCCCCGATGCCAATGAAATAAGGTTTTTTTTGAACGAGATGGCTTCAGTCTCTCCCTAATATACGGAGCTAAAGCAGCACCGTGTCCAAAAGCAGCATAATAATCCTTATTTAATTGACATTGATGATGATGAGGATTGCCCCTTTATCTATCCCCAATGACTCAGGGCAGGATTCTTTGGTCTCTTGTGACTCTATATGGTTATATATTATGACTATTTCAGATATATTTAGCTCTTTACGCATCCCTACCACCAAGCCTAAATGCCCTAATTTTTTTGTTTTTATTTTATTTCCGACATTCATCACCCCTCTAAACTTAAACTAATATAAAACAACTAATCATAAAACTCTTCATAATCATCCCCTAAGCACTCCAAAATAATCTCATGATTTTCATTAAAATAGTCCAATTGGCTCT
>JAMOOQ010000016.1 GCA_027100635.1 Campylobacteraceae bacterium
CTAGATGCCCTAACTTTTTTGTTTTTATTTTATTTATTTTTGTAAAACAGATGGTATATTCCTAATATATATATTTATTTCTTATTATATTACTTTAAGTTTATAGGGGTGATGAATGTCAGATTAATGTTTTAGATAAAACTACAGGTCTTACATGGCAAGATATTAAAAGAAATAGCGATACTAAGCATACTCTAAGTGATGCACAAGCATATTGTTCTGATTTAGGTAATTCATGGAGGTTACCTGCAAGAGAGGAGTTATCTTCGTTAGTTGATTATGGTAATTACAAACCTGCTATGGATAAGATTTTTCTACATACAGCATCAGCGTCTTATTGGTCAAATAGCACAAGTCAAACCAATGATAAAAATGGTTGGGTTGTGAATTTTGAGTATGGTACAGAAACAACAAGTTCTAAAACAACAGAAAATTTTGTGCGATGTGTAAAAAGTAATACAACTCCAGTAGCAAATGCAGGGGAAGACCAAATATTAAAAGAGGGTGATATATATAGTTAAGCTTTCTGCTAGTAACTCACTTCAACAAAAGTTTATAGACTCTTATGTTTGGTTTGAGGATGGTGTAGAGATAGCAGAGGGTAAAGATGTTGAGATTGATGATTTTAAAGATGGTGAACATGAAATTACTCTTGTTACTACAGATTCAAATGGAGGGACAAAAGAAGATACACTAATTGTTACCGTTACATCTAATAACAAAGAGATGAAACAAACAGGGCAAGAGGCGATTTATAGTAATTATGATGATGGATATTATCAAAAAGGTATTGCTATTAATTATCAAAAGTTTACAGATTCTATTTTAGACAAAGTTACAGGTTTAAGTTGGAAGTATGATAATGAAGATGATATTGAGAAAAAATCTTGGCAAGATGCGATTGATTATTGTCGTGATTTAAGTGGTACTTGGAGATTACCAACAAGAGATGAGTTATCAGGGCTTGTTAGATATGATGAGTATAAACCTGCAATTGATGATAAATTTGTAAATACAGCCTCTAGTTCTTATTGGTCATTTAGCACAAGTAGAGTATCTTATAGAAGTGCTTGGATTGTAAACTTTGAGTATGGAACAGAAACAACAAGCTCTAAAACTACAGAAAACTTTGTGCGATGTGTAAATACAAAACTATCTTCATTAGCTCATGCAGGAGAGGATCAAATTGTATTTAGAGGAGATAAAGTATCTTTATCTGCTAGTGATAGCTCAAACAAAGAACGTATAGAGAGTTATTTATGGCAAAAAGATGGTTCATATATTGGAAATGTAGAAAATATTTATGTAACTATTGAAGATGGTGAACATAGTATATCTTTAAAAATTATTGATGAAGATGGAAATGAAGATACAGATAAATCATTAGTGACAATCATTGCAGATGTAAGTAAAAATCTTAAACAAACAGGACAAGATATTAATTATACCGATTTTGATGATGGATATTATGAAAAAGGTAGAGCATTAAGTTATCAAGATAATGGAAATAATATTATTGATGGTGTTTTAGATTTAGAGTGGAGAGATGATAGTGATACAGACTCAATCAAGAAATCTTGGGAAGATGCAAGAGAGTATTGTAGAAGTTTAGGAGAAAGCTGGAGATTACCAACAAGAGCAGAGTTATCTTCGTTAGTGCATTATGCTAATTACAAACCTGCTATAGATGATAGTTTTGACAATACAGCTAGTTCATCTTATTGGTCACTTAGCACAAGCAAAACATCTTATAGAAAAGCGTGGGTGGTAAACTTTGAATATGGAACAGAAACAATAAGCTCTAAATCAACAGAGAATTTTGTAAGATGTGTAAGGTAGGGCAATCCTTATTTTAGGGTACCCACGAGGGGGATACCCCTACAAAATGGTAATTAGTCGTAGGGGCAATCCTTTATGGTTGCCCTTTGGAATTATGGTTGGTATCGCAATTGGACTTTAGCCTCAGCAAAAGGTGGAGCTAAAGCACCACTTCCGATAGCTTTAAAAAAGTTAAAAAAATAAAAGGAAAGAAAATGAAAAAGATAATATATGGTTTAATGGTGTTAAGCGTTATGGCTCAAGCAGATTTTACAAGAAGCTCAGCAGGTGTTGTTACAGATAATAAGACTAAGTTAGAGTGGCAAGATGATTATAGTGATAATGATGGAAAGGTTAAATCTGGAGTTTTTAAAGATGCTATCACTTATTGTGAAGATTTAAAACTAGATAATGGAGACTGGAGATTGCCAAATATTAATGAGCTTAAATCTCTTATTATAGATAAATTAGCACCTACTATTGATAGTAAGTTTAAGAATACTAGTACTACTAATTATTATCTAAGTTCTACTACTATTCTTCAACAATATTATGCTAGTTCATATGCTGTATACTTTAAAGACGGTAAAGTATCTTCTGCTCGTAAGACTTACTCTAAATATATCCGTTGTGTTCGTTAATAAATACATATATCGGAATATTCTCACTCCAATATAATTAAAATATTTAAAAGTGGTGCTTAGCTTTACCAAATAGGTGAGGCTGAAGCCGTCACTTCCGAGTGTTACAAGATGTTAATTAAAAAAATAAGATTTATTAATAAAGGGAAAATATGAGAAAAGAGATATTAAAATGGTTTTTGATAAATGCTATTTTTTTAATTTTTATAGGTTGTTCAGATAGTAATAGTAGTTTAAAACATCAAAGAAGTGATGTTATAAAAGTTGATTTGGATAGTACTAATAGCATTATGATTTCAAAAGATAAAAGATATAAATTACGCTCAGATGTAAAACCTGATGTAACAATTTTATTTATATATAATGAAGCTTTTTGGGAGTGGTGTAATAAAAATCAAAGCACGGTGGATAGTAAGCTAAACTCTTTGATTGATTATACTAATACTGCTTTTAGTAAAAGTGCAATTAATGCAACAATAAGCATCGCTGGTAGCGAGAAGATTACATTTGATTCGGATACGGAAGATAAATTAAAATTACTAGAAGAAGCACAAGAAAAGATGATAAATCCTGATGATGAACTTTTTAAACTAAGAGAAGAGTATAAAGCAGATGTTGTATTTGTGCTTAGAAAAACTGGTAATCAATATATTAATAGGATTGTAACAGGAGGAGGAGTAGCTCATCATTCAATTTATGATAGAGAAAATTATCTTCAAATAAGTCCTGATTATGCTATAGGAATGGCAGATATAGAAACAGAACTAGGAGAAGAAACTTTTGCTCATGAATTAGGACATATATTTGGTTGTCATCATGATGCACAAACAAGAATAGATTATGATGAAGGTCTTCAAGAGTATAATAAATATGCTAATGGTTATTGGTTTAAAGCAGATAATAAAAATTTAACCACAATTATGGGATATAATACAGATGGGCGAATAGGTATACAACATTACTCTAACCCAAATATAGACTATAAAGGTGTAGCTACTGGTATAGCAGGAGATGGTACAGATAGTGCTGATTGTGCAAGATTTATAAATTTTTCTGCCCCTTATATTTCTGATTATAGAAAGATTGGACGAATTGGGGCAAATATGCCACCTATTGCAGATGCAGGAGAAAATAAAAGTGTTGATGAAAAAACAAAAGTAACATTAAATGGTAGTGCAACTGATAGTGATGGAACAGTTGTAAGTTATAAATGGACTCAATATCAAGATGATAAAACTCCATCTGTTAAGATTATTAATGCAGATACACCAAATGCATATTTTATGGCTCCAAATGTAGATAAATCTCTTGATTTATATTTTCGTCTAACTGTTATTGATAATAGTGGTAATATTTATACAACAGATTATATTAATGTATTAATTAATAATTTACCTGAACCTGTTGCAGATGCAGGAGAAAATAAAAGTGTAGATGAGAAAACAAAAGTAACATTAAATGGTAGTGCAACTGATAGTGATGGAACTGTTGTAAGTTATAAGTGGAGTCAAATAGAGGGGACATCTGTTGAGATTATTAATGCAGATACACCAAATGCATATTTTATTGCTCCTGTGATTGAAAAAGAGGAGATTTTAAAGTTTAAATTAACAGTTACAGATGATGATGGTCAAATAGCTGAAGATGAGATTATAATTACTTTGCAAGATTTACCAATGGCAGATGCTGGTGATGATGAAAATGTGGATGAGAACATAACAGTATTTTTAAATGGAGAGGGTAGTTATAGCAAAGAGATTAAAAGTTATAAATGGACTCAAGTGGCTGGTATTATGGTTGATATTATAGATTCTAATAGTTTAGATGCTTCGTTTATTAGCCCTATGGTTGATGGTGATATGAGATTGAAATTTGAGCTATCTGCTATAGCAGAAGATGGTAAAATTGGTACAGATAAAATCTCTATTATTGTTAAAAACAGTATTATAAAGAAAGAGATTAAGGTTGATAAAAGTGATTTAGATACCACCTTAACACAACTTATTCAACAAAATGATAATATATTAAATCAAAATCATACACTATTAAATAATTTATTATCAAATTATAATGTAATGGATGAATACTCAGATGATAAATATAACTATAAATATTATATGGTTATTAATCAAAATGATAAATTAGGTATATTTTTAATCACAAAAATCAATAATCCTGATTCTAGTTTGGTTAAATCATTGAATATGAAAGAGAATTTTATCATACTAATTGATGCGAATAGGGAGCAAAAATTGGTGTGGAGTGGTTATGGTGATTATAAGTTAGACCTTAATGAAAAAGCATTTATTACAACTTGGGATACGACTAAAAATGGTGTAACGGAATCTAATCAGATTAGAATTAGAACAAATCCAAATGCAAATAAATATGATTATGCAACTGGTAAAGATATTTCATTATATTCATATAACTATAAAATAGATTGGGGTGATGGTAAAAATGATATAGGTATAACAGATGATATTACTCATACTTATGATTCAGAGGGAAGCTATACAGTTAAAATTACAGGAGTATTTCCTGCAATATATTTTGAATGGGGAGATTCTGATCACGATAAATTAATTTCTATAGAGCAATGGGGAACGGGAGAGTGGAAAAGTATGAATAATGCTTTTTCGGGTTGTGAAAATATGGTTGGAAATTTCTTAGATACTCCAAACTTATCTAGCGTAACTGATATGAGTAGTATGTTTCAAGGTGCAACTAGCTTTAATAAAGATATTAGTAATTGGAATGTTTCTAATGTAAGTGATATGAGTAAGATGTTTGCTAGTAGAAGTAATTTTAGTAACTATATAACAATTGGAGGAAGTAATTATAAAAAAACTATTTTTAATCAAGATATTAGTAATTGGGATGTATCTAATGTAATTAATATGTACGCTATGTTTGGTGGTGCTGAAAGTTTTAACCAAGATATTAGTAATTGGGATGTATCTAATGTAATTAATATGAGTTATATGTTTAATATGGCTAGAGTATTTAATCAGGATATTGGTAATTGGGATGTTTCTAATGTAACAGATATGAGTAGTATGTTTGAGAGTGCAAATATATTTAATCAAGATATAAGTAGTTGGAATGTTTTTAAAGTAAATAATATGGAGGGGATGTTTCAATGGGCAACAATCTTTAATCAAGATTTAACTGGTTGGGATGTTTCTAGTGTAACTAATATGGATTATATGTTTTTTAGTGCAAATATGTTTAATAAAGATATTAGTAGTTGGAATGTCTTGAATGTAACTTCTATAAATTTTATGTTTCAATGGGCAGGATCATTTAATCAAGATTTAAGTAGATGGAATGTGGATAATGTTAAATATCATTATGGTTTTATGAAAGATGTAGGAGGAGATAATGCAGTAGAGCCAATTTGGAATGATTAAGATTGGTAGGGTGCTGTTTTCTAACGCACCAAATCTTTAAATAGAAATTATATATTTCAAATTATTACAAATGGTGCGTTAAAAACGCACCCTACGGTTTACAAAATGTAAATTAAAAATAAAATATATTTTTTATAAATATATCTCGGAGGTGGGATTTACAGTTTGACCTAAATTAAATTCCTTTTTTGAGATAGAATTATTTCAATGGATTAGACAATAATTGTTTTCTAATTTTAGGATCTGCCATAGTTTCTCCCCTTAACATTCTTAATCTCATCTCTTGAAAATCTATAAATTTAGGTTGATTCTTTTCATAAGCACCAAATCCATATCCCATAGCAGTTTTATCTACTATAGAGTAATATGCTTTTTTTGCATCTATCCATATTTTACTATCTTTTGAATATATCCAAATATTAACATCTTTTATATCCACTTGAAGCTTATCAAGCCATAAAATAAAACAACCAGGGTCATCAAAAATATAGGTTCTGCCATCACTAAAAACAACTTGTGAAGCATTATCTTTAGTATCAAGCAACATACGGCATTTTGGACATTGTGCATCTTTGGGATCAAATTCAAGAGCATTAAGTTTAGTATTATCTTTACTAAATAGATATTCAACTAGTGAGGGGTCTTTAGTTTCACAAGATGATAAAAATATCAATACTAAAGAGATAAAAGATATTTTTAATAGAATCTGCATCTATAATTCCTTAGGTTTTAAATATGCTGGAGTTTCAAAATAACCTATTGTATCTTTATAATCAACTCTTAATTGAATTACATATCTACCAGCTTTTTGAACATTTATATTTTGAATTTTTATATTCATATCTTTATATTTTATATCTTCAATAAGAATATCATCAACTCTTGTGTGAGGTCTTGTTAATAAAAAAGATATTTTAGCATTATTTAAAATCTCTATATTGCTATTATTTTTACTATTTATAATAAAATTAAAGTTATTTTCTCCAACTGTCAATTCAACAGGATTTAGTTGTATTCTATTACTATGGATATTATTTGTAACTACAATCCTTTTCACATCTACTAAATCTATTTTAAAATTTTTATCAAAAGCCTCTCTTTTCGTTAAAATATCATTAATATTAATATCAACCATTTGGTATTTTTGCATTAAAGTATTTGATTCTTGAACAGGCATTGATGAAGCAGATCTAATCGTCCAATAACCTAAAGTAATTGCCATCATCAAAAAACCAACTATCATATGAGGCCAATATGTTTTCTCTTTCTTATTTATCATCTCTTCTCCTTATAATTATTGGACGAATTAAAAATATCCAAAATACAAATAAACTACCTACATAAACTATATATCTGAATATAGCTATTACCTCTTGTGTATCATTTGGAATGGTATTTACTAACTCTATATTTTTATATTTTGCAATCTGATCGGCTAATTCTGACACACCTTGAACGATACCTACATTATATTTATCCTCTAGTTTATTCTGATCTTGAGATGCTATCACATCTATAAGTTCAGATTTCACAGTTGATGCGTTATACATTTTAGATAAATCTTCTGAAGAAGAAATTAATCCAACTCTTTTTGAACGAGGTATAAAAATTAATACAACGAATGGCTTACTAAAATTACCATCATAACTCTTTACATATTTATATAAATTGGCTTTTTCAGGTAGTTTTTCATTTGTACTAATTGTATAAATATTTATACCTGTTTTATCTTTAAGCTCAGAAGATATATTTTCTATTATCTTTATAGCTTTAAAGTTTATAAAATCATCTTTGATTATGTTATTTGAATATAAAAGAGTTTGAAGTAAAAAAGTAAGCAGGGCAACAGCCCATACTTTACTTTTATTCATGATTAGCTTATATACAGATGATTATCTGTTATAACTGACCATATTGTGATTAATGCCATTAAAATCATTCCAGCAGTTAATACTTTATCCATAATTGTTATCATTATGATTCCTCCTTATTTTGCATCAATAAATGAATACTTAGCATTATCAACACTATTAGCTTTAACATTTGTCAAGCTTCCTGTAATTGAACTAGCATCATAATATTTAGTAGCACTATCTTTTTGTACTGCAATACCCCACATAGTTAAAATAACTAATATAGTTAATAAAAGTACTGTAGCTATTATCATTCCAGTAATACCATCTAATCCAAATATATTTCTATTTGTTCTTTCCATAATTATCTCCTATTTCAATGTTTTGATATAAGCTGATAATGACTTAATTTGAACTGGTGTTAGCATAGTTTTAAATGCTGGCATTGAACCTAGCTTACCTTTTTTACCATGCTCTAAAATTTTACTGATAATTAAATCATCATACTCAGCAATATTTGGAGCCATTCCACCCATACCTTTACCATCTTCACCATGACAAGATGTACAAGCAGCAAATGCTACAGGAGCTTCACCTTTCATACCACCAGCAATAAAAGTAGCAATCGCCTCTGCATCATCTCCACTTGCCATACCAGCAGGCATTGCACCCATTGGATAACCAAGTTGATCAGAACCATTAGCTATTACATATAACACTTGATCTTTACTCATACGAGTTGTAAAATCATGAGCTTTACCAGAAAGTCCATCACCAGTTTCTCCATGACAAGGAGCACATTTTACTAAAAATAGTGACTCTCCCATAGCTTGTAATGTTGCTTCATCTGCATTTTTATAAACACTATCAAACTTAGCATTATATTCTAAAACTTCCTCATTGTATTGTCCAATTTGAGAAAATGCATTTAAAGGATAACCTATAAACCAATACCATAAACCCCAAATCATTGTTCCTAAAAACGAAAATGCCCAACCAGATGGAAGTTCATTTTTATATTCACCAATCCCATCCCAGTTCTCTTCTGCTAATTCACCACTAGCAGTATCTGTTTTCATCTGATTAATATACTTTACAGATACACCAGCAGTTAATACAGCAATCGCAATAGCACCTATCATTGTAATCATATTGATAGAATCACTTAAATCAATATTCATAGAATTAACTACAGCAAGTGTAGCAATGATAAGTACGGCAGCAAATGCTAGTGCTTTTATCATTAAACCATTCATATATTTTACTCCTTACTTTCTTTAGTTTTAGGATTATTTTCTACAGGAGCATCACTAATTTCATCGTGAAGTGCCATATCTGCATACTTTTCATAATCCTTCTCCCCTTTCTTCTCACTCCTGTATAGATGAAGAATATATCCATACAAAAGTAATACTAAAAACATAGTCAAAAAGAAATTTGCATAACCTTGCAATTCTCTTATATCCACTATCTCACCCTCTACTTCAATCTATTTAAATATGCAATTAATGCAACAATTTCAGGAATATTACCTGATTCTACTGCATCTTTAACATCTTTATTTTTCATATCAGCTGTTACTAACTTAGCTTCTTCAAGAGCCATTTTTTGTGCCTCTTCCCAAGTTCCTAGTTTAGTTCCACCCTCTACATCATAAGGGGTATTAAATACTGTTTTAACAGTTACAGCTTCTGCATAAGCAGTCTCTATATCAGCTATATTTGTAAAATGATGCTTATATGCTGGCATAATTGAATCAGGTACAACAGACTTTGGATCCCACATATGGTTTTCATGCCAATCAGTAGTTCTATAGTTTCCTACACGATGAAGATCAGGACCAGTTCTTTTTGAACCCCATAAAAAAGGTCTATCATAAGCATACTCACCACTAAGTGAATATTGACCATATCTATCTGTTTCTGATTTAAATGGTCTAATCATTTGAGAATGACATGAAAGACAATTATCTTTTTTATAAACCTCTTTACCTGCAAGTTGAAGTACAGTATATGGTTTTAGTCCTTTTACTGGACGAGAAGCCTCTGCAAAGTTTGGTAAAATTTCTATAATACCTGCAAATGCAATAACAATAAACACTCCCACACTAAAAAAGAATGGATTTTTTTCTAACCAATGAAACATAATCTACCTCCTTAAGCCATAGGTGTTTTAAACTGTGGTTCTTCTGTTAATCTTTTAGAAGAAGTTATAGTTTTATAAATATTATATGCAAATATAAGAAAACCTGAAAGATATAATACGCCTGATAATGCTCTAATAGCATAATAAGGATGAAGTACAGTTACTGTATCAATAAATGAATACATTAAATTACCATATTCATCAACAGCTCTCCACATCATACCTTGAGTGATACCTGCAATCCACATTGATGTAAAATATAATACAACTGCAAGTGTTTGTAACCAAAATTGTGTTTCCATAAGAGATTTTGAATATATCTCTCTCTTAAACATTCTCGGTGTCATATGGAAAATTCCAGCCATAATCGTAAATGCAACCCATCCAAGAGTACCATCATGAACATGTCCAGGAATCCAATCTGTAAAGTGAGCAATCGCATTTACTGATTTAATAGCTTGAATTGGACCTTCAAGAGTTGAAAGCATATAGAATGTTGAAGCTAGTACCATAAATTTAATTAATGGATTATCTGTAAGTTGATTCCACTCACCCTTCATTGTAAGAAGCATATTTATCGCTGAACCCCAAGATGGAAGAATTAGAACTATTGAGAATATTGAACCCATAGTTTGCATCCAATCAGGAACAGGAGAATATAAAAGGTGGTGTGAACCAGCCCATAAATAAACAAACATTAAACCCCAAAAAGAAAGTAAAGAAAGCTTATATGAATATATAGCTTGACCTGATTCTTTTGGAAGAAAATAATAAATTATAGCAATAATAGGAACAGTAAACACGAATGCAACTGCATTATGTCCCCACCACCACTGAACAAGAGCATCATTTGTACCTGAGTACATAGAAACTGAGTGCATGATATTACCATAACCACTTACTAAAGCAGTTGGAACAGCCATATTATTAAATAGATAAAGCATTGCAATACCAATGAAACATGCGATATAATACCATAAAGATATATATAAAGATTTTTCTCTTCTAATCCCAATTAGACCAAAGATACTAACTCCCCATAATAACCATACAATAACAATTACTATATCAATTGGCCACTCATATTGAGCATACTCTTTACCTTGTGAAAATCCTAAAACTAGCGAAACAGTTGCAAGTAAAGCACCTACAAAATATAACCAGAAATGTATTTTCCCTACAGTCATCAATAAATTTGATTCTGCCATTGAAACCTTAAGAACTCTTTGTGCAACATAATAAAATGTAGCAAAAACTCCACTTAAAGTAAACCCAAAAATTACAACCGTAGTATGAACAGGTCTAAGTCTTGAAAAAGTTCCATATTCACCAAACATATAATTTAATTCAGGAAATGCTAATTGAGCAGCTATAAGCGTACCAATTATCATACCTAAAATTCCAAATAAAATTGTCGTATAAGTAAACAATTTTGCTATAGAATAATCATATTCAAATGCAGCATTTGATTGCATGCAATACCCCCTAGATATTTTTTATTTAACTTCTTATTATATATAAATATTTATCTTAGAATACTTAAAAAAGATAAATTATTTTGATATTTATTTACTATTTTTATATATACTTACACAAAAAATTAGGAAATTAAAATTGAGAAATACAATACTTGGAAGATTTAGATTAATTGGATTAATAGAAGGATTATCATATTTAACTTTATTATTTATAGCAATGCCAATGAAATATATGATGGGGGAGCCTATATATGTTAAAATTGTTGGTATGACTCATGGAATACTTTTTATAATATTTGTTATGGCTCAAGCTAGTTTATCAGCTAAATATAAACTTAATTGGAAAGATAACACTATATATTTTATCGCATCATTAATTCCATTTGGAACATTTTTTACAGATTCTAAATTAAAAAAATTAGAAAATTAATAAAATACTATAAAATATATCTTAATATTAAATATAATCTATTATAATACAAAATATTATATTTTAAAGGGGTATTATGGCACATGTTTACGCAAAGTATGAAGATATAGATAAAGATCAACTTCAAAAAGATGTTGAAAATGCAAAAGCAACAATAGGAGATCCTAATGAAGAAGATTTACAGCATCTTTTAAAAATGGAAAAATGGGGAAGAACTGCAACCGTAACAGGTTTTCTTATTCTTTTCTTTTTGTCTACTTTTGAGGCATTTAATGATGGAGAGATAAATAATTATCTTTTTTGGTCTATAGCTATTTTATCAGCTATCCTTATTAGTACAGGTAATGTAGCTCGTTGGGCAAATGTTACTCATCCAATTTTACATGGTGCTTATGATAAAGTTCCAAATATTCCTAGAAAATATACAAAGAAAGTATATGCAAAGGGTAGTAGACGACCTCTTGATTGGGCTGATTGGATATATCCTCAGGCTTGGGAATATGAGCATAATATTATGCACCATTATCATTTAGGTGAAGATGATGATCCAGATAATGTTGAAAGAAATATGCAATGGCTTATTAAATCAAAAACACCAATGTGGGCAAGAAGACTATTTGTATATATCTTTGCTGGAACTTGGAAATTTACATATTATGCACCAAATACTTTAAGAATTTTAGAGAATAAGAAAAGAAGAGAGAATAATAAACTTGATATGAAAGATTATGAGTTTAATCCATTTAAACCTCTTGGAACCGAACTTTGGATGAACTATTATCTTCCATATGCATCTTTAAAATTTATTATTATACCTGCACTATTTTTACCTCTAGGCGTTGGAGCTGTAATCAATGCTTTAATTGTAATGCTTATTGCAGAATTTTTTGCTAATCTCCACTCATTTTTAGTAATTGTTCCAAATCACTCTGCTGATGATATTTATATGTTTACTGAACCATATAATGGTAAAGGTGAATTTTATTTAAGACAAATTATGGGAAGTGTAAACTATAATACTGGTTCTGATTGGAAAGATTTTTTACATGGATTTTTAAATTATCAAGTGGAACATCATCTATTCCCAGATATGCCACTTAGCTTTTATCAAAAAACTCAACCATTAGTTAAAGAAATTTGTAAAAAACATAACCTTGAATATCGTCAAGAGAGTGTATTTAAAAGAATGTCTATGACTATTGACCTTATGGTTGGAAAAACAAAACTTTTAAGAGTAGATGGGGTTTAATCCTATATATTTTTGAATTTATATAGGAAGTGGTGGATTTCATCCACCCTACTCCACTTTACTTCAAACTTTGTTCCATTATTAAAAGTAAACCTACTCCATCATCTTCTATAATCAAAGTTATACTCTTATCTACAATTTTAAAAGATATAACCGACATTACTCACCCCTATAAACTTAAACAAATATAATAGGGAATTAATATATAAACTAGGAGGATAGCATCTGTTTTACAAAAATAAATAAAATAAAAACAAAAAAATTAGGAGATCAAAGAACACTGAGCCATGGGGACGCTGTGGTCGCTATGATCATCAATGGCTTGGGTTTTACAGGTACTCCACTATATATGACTCCACAATATTTTGAAGATAAACCAATAGCCCAACTATTGTCAAAGATATAATCTCAACTATAGAGTTCAGTCAATTAGAAATAATTGATGATAACTACTCATATTTGGAGATAGGAAGCAACTATAATGATGTAAATCAAAGATGGATAATTGTAGATAATAAAGAGATAGAATATCTAAAGAATAAGAGTACAATCAAGAGATTTGATACAAATAGTAAAAAAGATTTAAAACCTAAAAAAGATGCTATTAAAGATGTTACAGAGTATACTGTTTTGGCAAATATGACTAGTAATCTAAGTAAATTTCATGAAGAGAAAAAGAGAAATGGAATTTTTATTTTGGCAACAAATGAGCTAGAAAATAAGTCATTAAAACCCCAAGAAATTTTAAATGAGTACAAAAATCAACAAAAAGTAGAAAGAGGTTTTAGGTTCTTAAAAGACCCAAAATTTCATGCTGATTCTATCTTTTTAAAAAAACCTGAACGGATTGCATCATTATTAATGATTATGACATTATCCTTACTAGTGTATTCTGCATTAGAACATAAAGTTCGCAAAAATATGAAGAAAAATAACCTAACTTTTCCAAATCAGAAGGGAAAACCAATATCAAATCCTACTATGAGATGGGTTTTTCAATATTTTTTCTCCGTGGTTTTAATTTTATTTGAAGGAGGGGCTCAATTGGACTATTTTAATGAAAATCATGAGATTATTTTGGAGTGCTTAGGGGATAATTACGAGGAGTTTTATGATTAGTTGTTTTATATTAGTTTAAGTTTAGAGGGGTGATGAATGTCGGTTATAATTTTTCTTAGCAATCTCTTTAGAAATATTGTTTGCATTGTACTGATTTATAATTTACACAAATAACATAGCTAATCTAATTTTATAATAGCTAACCTTTCCATTTAAGGCGTCAAATACAGGTTTTAATCTTAGATGACCATTATCATTAAAATCTTTTTTATCTTTTTTTGATTTTATACTTTCTATTGTTCTTATAATTTTCTTAAAATCACCAGATTTTGGTTTAAACTTACTTAAATCTAAATTCTTATCTTCTTGTTTGAGTTTAGTTAAATGGTTTACAACTGTATCTTCTATCAATCCTCTAGTTTTAGCTAACTGTTTAATACTATTTACTTTATCAATTAAATTTTTTGTCTTTTCATAAGTTGATTGATCGCTATTATCTTTTTCTCTTCTTTTATTTTTATCAAATGTTCCACCAAGTTTTAATATATGTAATCTAGCTTTTTCTTCTAAATTATCAATAGCCTCTATCTCTTTTATAGCTTTTTGGGAAGCTTGTTTTATTCTGCTATCTACTCTTAAAATCAATGGATCAACTCTTAGTGCCATATCATTTATTCCCATTAATCGCAATCCATCTATATTTCTTATTCGTGAAAGTGCCACATAACCCTGTCCCATCTCAAAAGTCCTAGACAGATCAATCTCTACTGCATCTAATGTCATACCTTGTGATTTATGTATAGTTATAGCCCATGCTAAACGCAAAGGAATTTGAGATACACTAGCTATATTATTTCCCTCTTCATCTTCTACTAGCCACTCATCATAACCCACAACTATTCTATTACCACTTGTAGTTTCTACAATAGGCATTTTATCTAATTTATTAAAACCTTTTACTACACCAATTGTACCATTAAAATATCTTTGTTCAGAATTATTTTTTATAAAAATTACAATAGCATCTTTTTTTAGAGTTAGTTCCTCTATAACCATAGATGTTTTAAATATCTTCTCTATATGTTTCTTTAAGCCTTTTGCATGATGAAAATATTCTCTTGATGGAGTATTTAGCTTATTTAACTCATTTTCATTAATCCTATCTACATCCATATTATGCGTATATAATCTTGTAGGTCTATGATTTATATTTAGCTCTTTTAGGTGACAAGATTGTAAAGTTTGATATGTATTATCTGATATTATTCCTGAACGAATATCATCAAGAACAGCTATAAGCCTATTATCATCTTGCCTAAACTTAAGTTCAAGATAGCAAGTTCTAAAATCTAAATCTCTCCAAGTTGGTGATTGCCATGCAAATTTTTGCTCCCTTGGTTCTCTTGATATAGGAGGAAGCTGAAAGAAATCACCTGAAGCTATAACTTGAATACCACCAAAAGGTTTTGGATAATTTTTAAAGGCTTGTAAAACTCTATCCATGGAGGAGAATAGCTCAGGAGAAACCATTGAAATTTCATCTATAATCAAAACCTCTACATTTTTAAACCTCTTTCTTAAATATCTTCTTGATACTAGAACCTCTATAAAACCATTATCAACAACTTCACGAATACCTATACCAAAAAAAGAGTGAATAGTCTGCCCTTTTATATGAGAAGCAGATAATCCTGTAGGTGCTACAATAGCTGGAAATATTTGCTTATTTTTAAGATACTTTATATACTCATTTATTAAATATGTCTTACCTGTTCCTGCAGAACCTGTAATAAATACATTCTCTCCTAATTTTAAAATATCTAAGGCTGTTGATTGTTTCATTTAATTATCTCAATCTCATCCGTACAGACTCTTCATGAGCAGTTAAACCCTCTGTATTTGCAATCAATGCACAAGCTTCACCAATCTCATTAATACCCTCTCTACTCATAGATATAATAGAAGATTTTTTTAAAAAGTTATCAACACTAAGAGGAGAGTAAAATTTAGCAGTCCCACCCGTTGGTAGTGTATGATTTGGTCCAGCTACATAATCACCAATTGGTTCAGGCGTATAAGCACCCAAAAATATTGCTCCTGCATGTCTAATTTTTGCTAAAAGTTCCATTGGATTTTTTGTTACTACTTCAAGATGTTCTGGTGCAATATCATTCATAAGAGTAATAGCTTCATCCATACTTTTAGCAATTATAATCGCTCCTCGCTCTTCAATAGATTTTCGTGCTATCTTTTCTCGTCCAAGAGTTTTTAACAATCTTTCCACTTCATCACTTACACTATTTGCTAATTTTTCATCAGTTGTAATCATAATAGAACTAGCCATCTCATCATGTTCTGCTTGAGAAAGTAAATCAATTGCCATAAAATCAGCTCTTGCACTGCTATCTGCTAATATCCCAATCTCACTAGGTCCTGCTATCATATCAATATTTACTTCACCATACACAAGCTTTTTAGCAGTTGCCACAAAAATATTACCAGGACCTGTAATCACATCAACTTTTGGAATAGTTTCTGTTCCATAAGCCATAGCACCAATAGCACTTGCCCCACCAACTTTATAAACTCTTATTAATTTACACAAATGACACGCTGCTAAAAGAAGTTCATTAATATCATCATCAGGAGTTGGAGTACAAACAATTATTTCTTTAACACCAGCTACAATCGCAGGAATTGCATTCATAAGTAAACTACTAGGATACGCAGCTTTTCCACCAGGAATATAAAGTCCTGCTCTATCAACTGATGTTACCTTTTGCCCAAGCATATTTCCATTATCCTCAAAATCAATCCATGACTTTGGCATAAGCTTTTGGTGATAAGACTCAATTCTATCATAAGCTAAATGCAAGGCTGATTTTAAATTATCATCTATATTCTCATAAGCCTTTTTCATATCATCTGTTGAAACTTCTAAGGCTTTATCACTAGCAGGACTCCATCTATCAAACTTTGTAATTTGCTCTTTTACTGCTTTGTTTCCATTATCTTTTATATCTTTAAGAAGTGAATTTACAGTAGCTGTTACGCTATCAATATCCATTGCACCTCTTACTAAAAGTTTATCAAATTCTTCTTGAAAGTTATTATCTGTTGTTTTAAATATTTTCATTTTTTTCCTTTTTTTTGGCATATTTCTTTACAAATCATATCTGATAAGTCAGGAATTGAACTGCTCCAATTTCCTCTTCTACTAAATCCTATTACTGGTATTCCATTGTCAGTTGTTTCAAATATTTTAGAAGTTTTTGGATTATTTGTATAAGTAAAGTCATTATATGCTTGAGATCCCATACAAACAATAATTTTAGGTTTTACTAAATTAACTAATTCACGAGTATTTTCTATAAAATATTTTTGAACATCCCATATTGAAGTTCTTTTTTTAGAAGTATGCCATAAACCTTTTAAACTACTTTCCATTGAAAGCTGTTTATGTACTTTTCTTAGTGTGTTTGTATTATCAGTTATTATAGGATATAAATTAGTATACATAATTTTACTTTTAATATCTTCTGTCCAAAATGGTGGAGTCTTATAGCTTATCTTTGCTTGAGGATATTTTTTTTCAGCAATATTATATAATAAATCTATCATTCTTACAGGAAAAATATTATTTATAGGTTTATCTCTTTGATACCATTCATAAGCTTCATTTGCCTTTCCCACACCCCAACTACCTCTTGCCGTATTTTCTTTAAACCAATCATTATTACTTAAAAAATATTCATCTTCGTTTATCATTCTTAATGGTGTAATATTTGTTGTCCCAGTAGGATTTTTTTCAGCCCAAGCTCCAGAACCAGAATTTATTCCAAGAAATAATATATCTGGTTTTTCAACTAAAGGACTTAATAATGTTGCAATACCTTTGTATAATCCTTTATACTCTTGAGTATCTTTTTTATCCTCAAGTAATTCAACTATCTGATTAATCTTACTTTCTATATCTTTATATTTATTTATCATCTTTATTCCGTATCTTTTTTATTCTTTATAGATTTAATAAAATTTATATTTAATTCACTACTATTTAATTGATAAGCTACTTGCATTATTTTCCTTTATTTTGTTATTTAAAGTATATCTAAAAACTTATTATACTCTAAAGTAAATTTTCTAAAGTTTCCATATCACTAATTTTCTCTCTTTTTATATCAAAATATCTAAAGCTTAAAGATATTCCAGTATCTAATAAAAAATTTTCTAATTTTAATCTATAATCTAATAGATAATATTTTTCTCTATTTAGTGTTATAAAATCATCACCATAAACTCTAAATATAAAATTACTATTATTTATCTCTTTTAAAAGCTCTGCAAATTTTTTAAGAAGTTTATCTCCATCATTCCAACCATGTTTTTTATTATATTGACTAAAATTATGTAGGTACATCATATTTATTGATTTCATTTGAAATTCTTGACTATAATTATTTGCTAAAACAAATTCTAAATATGATTTATTATATATTCCAGTTATTTGGTCTTTATAAAAGTATGAAAATCTCTCTTTTTCTATTTTTGTTTTTGGTTGTTGGGTTATTGTTGATTCTACTATAACATCTTTTAGTGCAATTGTAGCAAATGGGACAATTTTTGGAGGAAACTGTTTTGATGAAAGCCTATTTAGCTCTCTAATTGCTTCTGTTACACTTTTTTTTGCTCTATAAATTCTATTTGTTGTCATTGCATCAAAGGCATCAGCAATTATCATAATTTGGGATAATATTGGTATATTTTCCCCTTTTAATCCTTGTGGATATCCATTTCCATCATAGTGTTCATGATGATGACGAATAATCTCTACTATATCTTTATATATATCTACACTTTTTAATAATTCATAGCTCACGACAACATGTTCTTTAATAATTTGATACTCCAATTCTGTAAGTGAACCAGGTTTTAATAAAATTGAATCAGGAGTAGAAATTTTTCCAATATCATGTAAAATTGATGCTCTATATAGATTATCTATATCTTTTATACTAAACTTCATCTCTTTTGCAATTAAAACAGAATAATTTGCAACTCTTTGAGAGTGTCCTGCTGTATAACTATCTCTTTTTTCTATAATACTTACTAACGAAAATATATGCTGTTCATAATCTTTAATTTTATTTTCTAATATCTCTGTTGCTCTTTTTTTTGCAAAAAATATTACGAATAAACCTAAAATATAGATAAATATAATAATAACAATATTAAGTATCGTATGGTTCAAAGCATCTTTGTAATATTGTTTCATTGGAATAGAAACAGAAACGCCACCACGAACATCTCCCTCTTTATATCCTTGAAATGCATGACACTTTAAACAAGATTTTTCTGTAACAAGAGGTCTTAAATAACGGAAATATTCTTCACCATCAATAAATGCTTTAGTAGATTTAGTTTTTTTGCTTACTTCAACCTCTTTTAACATTTTTTCTTCCCATTTATCAGGTTTATTTTTAGGATTCATTAAAATTCTACTTGTAATATGACCCTTTGTTCCATAAAATTCTGAATACTCTTTCATCATTTGAGAAAGTATATAGGCTGGATTCATAAGAGTTAATTGTAGACCTGTAGTAGAGTTAATATCACGATTTTTTATATGTAACAAATATGGATTTGGAGGAGTTCTTTTGGTAATTGGAACATAAACACCACCATGAGAAGATCCCCACGATCTATATGCCAAGTCTTTTTTTATACTTACAATAGCTTCATTCTTTGCCAAAATATTTGCATATTCATAATTTTTATGGATAGAAATCACACTGGCAATAAGTATTATAGTAGTCCAAATAAAAAGAATAAGATAAATAACTCTATTAATAAAATCTATTCTATATGCCATAAATTATCCTTTCGTAATTATATATCATTAATCTTTAAATCTATTTTATACAAACTTTATTTCTACCATTTTCTTTTGCTTCATATAAAGCATTGTCACATCTACTAAACATAATATCAATAGTATCATTTTTTATATATTGAGTTACTCCAAAACTAGCAGTAACATTACCAGCCTTTTTATGAGATAAATTTTCTATACCTCTTCTTAGTTTATTACAAATGATTTCCACTCTATCTTTTGGTGTTTGAGGGAATAGTATCACAAACTCCTCTCCTCCCCATCTTGCAAAAGTATCTGTTGTTCTAATGTGTGAATTAATATATTGAGCCAACATAATAAGAATTTCATCACCAATTAAATGCCCGAATTTATCATTAAAATTCTTAAATAAATCTATATCTATAATTGCTATACTTAAATTATTTTTATATTTCACATCTTTATTAAACTCTTCTTTTACAATATCATCAAACTTATTTCTATTATATACTTGTGTTAAACCATCAATATAAGCTTTCTTTTCAATCTGAACCTCTTTCTCTTTTAGTTTAGTTATATCCGTAAGTGTTACTAAATATTCTTTGTCTGGACTATAGCCTATTTTTGTTATATTAATATTAAAAGATTTTGGAATCGCATAACTATCTAACATACAGACTATTCTTTCTTCATTTGAAGTTCTTGAGATTAAATCTAAAAATATTTCATCTTTTTGTAATATTTTTAAAGATAAATAACCATCTTTTGGAATAAAAACATTTAATAACTTTCCATAGGTCATTTTATTAAATTCATCTTTATCTTTAATATTAAAAAAAATTTTAAACTGCCTATTTAAAAATGATACTATTTTAAAATCTGTTACAAACATAATATCATCTGTTGAATTTAATACAGCATTTAGTAGTTTATGATCTTTATGTATCACCTCCTGATCTGCTATATCTCTAAAGATAAAATATCCTAAAGTCAAAAATAGAAAAAAAGATATTACTCTAATAATAAAACTACTTTGTAGAGTCGTATATATAAAATCGCTATTTTTATAAGAGACAAACCAAGCTAGAGTTTTTTGATTTATTATATCTTTAATGGGGATAAAAGAGATTATTTCAATATATTTAAGATTATTAAATGTATACAGTCCAAATTTATCACCTTTTTTAATATTTTTATCTATTAAATTTCTAACCTTCTTTAATTTTTTACTATTTTGAACAATACATCTCTCCTTTGAATGAAATTTGTTTATCGTAAGCATAAAATCTTTATGTTCACTACTTTGAATGTATTTCAAAATTAAATCATCTCTTTTCCAAGATTTTACATCAAATATATGCTTATTAACAATAAAATGAGTATGTATTTTGCTAATATTTGTTAAATATTCTTGAAAAATTTCGCTAGAAAAAGATATTTCCATAACACCGAGATGCTCACCATTTTTATCAAAAATAGGATAAGTATTTCTAAATCCATGAGTTGTTCTTCCTTGTGTAAAACCTCTAAATATTTTTTTAGTTCTATTTACATATTCAATATCTTCTCTAATATTTGTTAAATCATCACCAAATTTAGATGGTTTATGCATTCTTAAAAAAGATTCATTATTTGGTAAAATAAATTGATATTGTAAAATACCCTTTCCCTTAATTATATTATATTTTTTTTCCAATACTTTAAAAAGTTTATCTCTGATGACTTTTTTTTGTTCTATTGATGCTGTTGATATTTGTGAAAATAGATTAATAAAGTCTGGTATTATTATAGTTGAATTATAAATAGCATTTGCTGTTGTTTTTTGATGGTACTGCAATATCTCATAATGAGTTTTTAAATCATTAATATTATTATCTATTGCTATTTTAATTCTTTGTTTATTGTTAATATCTGTAACATAATAAACAAGAATATTTGCAACGATAAAGATAAAAAATAGTAATATTTTATTTTTTTTCATTTCTTTTCCTAGATGTATAAATTAATTAGTGAATTATATTGAAGTAGATGATATAAAAGATACTTCTTATTATATCATTTTTTTGTATAGAAATAAGAAAAAAAGAAACTATTTTATAAGTCTAGAAATCTTTGCCTGAATTTTTAACCATAATTTATGCTCAATAGCTGGAAATCCTGCATAAGTTTTTTTACCTTCAAGATTTTTAGTTACTCCTGATTTTCCTGCAATTATAGAGAAATCTCCAATATGAAGATGTCCAGCACTTGCACTTTGACCACCCATAACTATATTTTTACCAGTTGTTGTACTTCCTGCTAGTCCTACTTGACCTGCTAACAGAGAGTTTTCACCAACTATACAGTTGTGAGCTATATGAACAGCATTATCTAGTTTTGTCCCTTCCGATATTACAGTTGAATCAAAAATCCCTCTATCAATAGAACAATTCGCCCCTATTTCAATATTATTTTCTATAACTACATTTCCATTTTGATAAATTTTAATATGTTTACCTTCACGAGTATGGGCAAAACCATAACCATCTGAACCAATAACTGCTCCACTATGAATAATACAATCTGAACCAATAAGTGAGTTATGATAAAGTGTTACATTTGGATAAATAAGAGTATTATCTCCAATTTTAACCCCATCTCCAATATATACTCCTGCTAATATTATCACATTTGAACCAATCTCTACATCTTCCCCAAATACCACACTAGAATCAATATCACAACCCTTACCAATTTTAGACCTATTAGTTTTGGTTGAAATTTTATGGGAAAATAGCTTTGAGGCGAGAGCTAACTTTAGATAAGGTTCATCTGTTATTAACGCTATTGTGGAACTAGGCAAATATTTAATATATCTCTCTTCTATTAAAATTGCACCAGCTTTTGTAGATGATAAATCTTTTAAATATTTTACCGAATTAAAAAAAGTTAAATTTGAGGGTGTTGCTTTACTTAATGTATGAATTGCATCAATATCAATATCAATATCTTGAGCATTAAAATCTATATTTAAAATAGAAGTAATTTCACTTAATTTATACAATTTTAGTACTCTTATCTTGTATAGGGATTAATTTATTAATAATTACATCACGATTTTTAATGACTAAATTTAGAATATCTTTATCTATATCACTCCAATTTATTTGAACTGATGTATTTGATATTTTCTTTTTTAATTGTGAGGGAATTTCTGCATATAGATTATATATATTTGAAAAAGATATTAAAAGTAGTTTCATAGGATTTCCTTTTTTAAGTTTAATTTTATATAAGAAAGTGGAAAGGGCAATTTTTATCTTTGCCCTTAATAACTATCTCTCAATAGCCACAACTCCACCCCTAACAATTTCAATAGGGTTAAATCTTGTAGATGCTTCTAAAAAGTGTTTAATTCTAACTGGTTCATCCGATGCCATAGCAATAACCATATCAACTCCAACATTTACAATAGAACCATTATAAGCTCTACATAAAGCAGATATATCACTAAGACTCTCTTTTACAGGGAACTTAATTAATACCATCTCTTTTTCCACCATCTCTTCATGTTCTGTAACTTTCAAAGTTGGAACTAATTTATTAAGTTGTTTAATAATTTGCTCAATTACCTTTTTGTTACCTTTTGTTACTACTGTAATATGTGACATTTTGCTATTAGGAATAGGAGCAACTGTTAAAGAGTCTATATTATATCCTCGTCCTGCAAAAAGTGCTGTTACTCTGGCTAAAACAGAACTTTCATTCATAACTATTACAGAGATTACTCGTCTTATATTTTGCATCTCTACTCCTTATCTTTTAACATCATATTATATAAAGCTCCACCTGAAGGAACCATTGGAAGAACATTCTCAAATCTTGCAACAGCCACATTTATAAATGCAACTCTATCTTGTTTGATTGCATCTTTGATAGCTTCATCAAACTCCTCTTTTGTTGTTACATCATATCCAATTCCACCACATGCTTCTGCTACTGCTTTATAGTTTGGTTGATATGATAAGTCTGTAGATGAATATCTCTCTTCATAAAAAAATGTCTGCCACTGTCTTACCATTCCCAAAAAGTGGTTATTTAAAATCACATTTATTACAGGAATCTTATATTCAGATGCAGTCACAAGCTCTTGCATATTCATCAAAATTGAACCATCTCCAGTTATATTAATAACTATTTTTTCTGGACATCCCTTTTTTGCTCCTAAAGCTGCTGGAAATCCAAAGCCCATAGTTCCAAGTCCACCAGAATTTATCCATTGTCTAGGTCTATCAAAAGGATAGTGTTGAGCTGCCCACATTTGGTGCTGACCAACATCAGAAGTTATAATTGCATCTTCTCCCACTAAATGACCTAATCTTTCAATTGCCCATTGTGGTTTAATCACCTCATCACTATCTTTAAATGATTGAGGATGAAGATTATTATATCTATTTAAAACTTCTCGCCAATCTGCATATCTTGATGGGTCTATTTTTTTTTCTAATAAAGGTTTCATTTTTTCTAATACAATTTTAATATCGCCCACAATTGGATAATCAACATCAACTAATTTCCCAATATTAGCAGGGTCAATATCTACATGGATAATCTTTGCATATTTCGCAAATTCAGAAAGTTTTCCTGTTACTCTATCATCAAATCTAGCACCAAAAGAGATAACTAAATCAGTTTCACTCATTGCCATATTTGATGAATAGTTTCCGTGCATCCCAAGCATACCTAAAAGCATTGGATTTTTAGCTCCCAAAACTCCTCTTGCCATAAGACTTTCAACTGCTGGAATTTGCCCCATCTCTACAATCTCTCTTAAAAGATAACTAGCTTCACTTAAAACAACACCACCACCAATATATAAAAGTGGTTTTTTTGCTTCAAGAATCGCTTCAACTGCTTTTTTAATTTGTCTATCATTACCTTTACAAGAAGGTTTATATGTAGGAATATCCACATCTTTAGGATACTCAAACTCTCCAAATTCTGCTGTAATATCTTTTGGAATATCAATAAGAACAGGACCAGGTCTTCCACTTCTTGCAATATAAAATGCCTCTTTCATAACTTTAGGCAAATCAGCTAAATCTCGAACAAGATAGTTATGTTTTGTACAAGGTCGGCTAATACCAACTGCATCTATCTCTTGAAATCCATCTGTTCCAATTAAAAATAGTGGAACCTGACCCGATATTACAACTAATGGAATAGAATCCATATATGCTGTGGCTAATCCAGTTACTGCATTAGTAAATCCAGGTCCACTTGTTACCATTGCTACACCAACTTTTCCAGTTGCTCTAGCATAACCATCTGCTGAATGAACACTTGCTTGTTCGTGTCTATTTAAAATATGTTCAAATCCATCTTGCTTATATATCTCATCATATACATTCATGATAGCTCCACCAGGGTAACCAAATACGGTTTTAACTCCCTCTAGTATCAACGCTTCACAAACCATTTGAGCACCATTCATTTTCATGATTTTCACCCCATTATTAATAATTTTTGTTGATTATAGCAAAAAAAGATTAGATTTTCTTAATATTATTTAAAAAAATCAAAATAAAAGTCCACTATCATCTTCAACTGATGTTTTTTGTATAATTATTTTTGGATGTAAATCGCTACCTTCTATAGTTGAAGTATCAGGATCAACATCTTCATCATCTTCAAAAACCTTATTACTATTGTTATCCATTGAGGGTAATGGCGAAATACTTGTATAATATTCATTTTTACCATCTTCCTCACCAATAAATACCCCCTCAGGAATATCAAATTTTCGTTTTGTCTGGGGATAAAGTTTAATTAACTCTCTATAGTAATATGCAAATGCAGGAGCAGACATTGCACCACCAGTAGCACCATGACCAATTCTTTTATTATCATCTCGTCCAAACCAAACTATTGTTTCTATTGTTGGAGAATATCCACAAAACCAAGCATCTACATTATTATTTGTTGTTCCTGTTTTACCAGCTAATTCCAAACCTTCAACTCTTGCATTTCTCCCTGTTCCTCTTTTTATAACATCTTGAAGTATAGATGTCATTAAATATGCCTGTTTTGGTTTTGTAAAATTGGCTATCTCTTTTGGCTTGGTTTCATATAAAACAGAACCTTCTTTTGAGATTATTTTACTAACTAGACGAGGCTCAATCATATGTCCATAATTTGCAAATACAGAAAATATTTGTGCCATTTTCAGAGGACTTAAACCTAGATTACCTAATGATATAGACATATCTCGTGGAATATGAGGCACATCAAGAAGAGCTAATCGTTTTCTAATTGTATTTACACCCAAATCATGAACTAGATTTATTGTTGCAAGATTTCTTGAATGGACTAATGCCTCTCTTAATTTAATAAATCCTTTAAAATCACCCTCATAATTTTTAGGTGACCATATCATCCTTTTACCATTTCTATAATATTGAAAGGTTCTTGCCAAATCTGTAAGTTTGGTAGCTGGATTATATCCCATATCAATTGCTGTCTGATATATAAATGGTTTAAATGATGAACCAGGTTGTCTTATTGCTTGAGTAACACGATTATATTCACTTCTTTTATAATCAACACCTCCAACCATTGTTAAAATATCACCTGTTTTATTATCAACAGATACCATCGCTGCATTAATTGAAGATGTTTTTGCATTTTCTTTATATTTTTTAAGAGCTTTTTTATAAGCGTAATCTATAGCATCTTTTGCAATTTGTTGCTGTTTTATATCTATAGTTGTATATATTTTATATCCACCGACTTTAATATCTCTAAGTTTTTTATTTTTAAATCGTCTTAAAACTTCATCTACTACAAAAGGTGCTTTATTTTGAGTTAGAGTTGTTTTGAATACCTTTGGTATCTCTTTTACGGCAGAGATATACTCTTTCTCTGTAATCCATCCAATACTTCTCATTCTAAAAAGAACACTATTTGCTCTATTTAGTGATTGTTTATAATGTTTTACAGGATTTAGAGCAGATGGTGCATTTGGAAGACCAATAAGAATAGCTGCCTCTTTTAGTGTTACATCTTGAATATTTTTATGAAAAAATCCCTCTGATGCTGTTTTTATTCCATAATATCCATTACCAAAAAATATCTCATTTAAATATCTTTCTAAAATTTCCTCTTTAGTAAGTTCATTTTCAATTTTTAGAGCTAAGATTGCCTCTTTAAGTTTTCTTGTAAGTTTCTTTTTACTTGTAAGAAGTTTATTTTTAATTAATTGTTGAGTAAGTGTACTACCACCTTCTACAAAACTACCAGCTTTAATATCTTTTATAATAGCTCTTAATATTGCATCAATATTAACTCCATTATGTTCAAAAAATTTAGTATCTTCCATTGCTACAAGAGCCTCTATCACATATCCAGGAAGCTCCTCATATCTTGCATAAAGACGATGTTTATCTTTAAAGATATAAGCCAATTTTTCACCATTTCTATCTAATATCACACTTGATACATCAGGTTTATAATTTATAAGTTTTTCAGCATCAAGCTTTACCTCTTCATAAGCATAAATAAATGAAGCAATTAGGGCAATACCAAACATTATCACAAGAAGAATAGAACCTTTTATTATACTATTAATCATACTTTAAACTCCAAATTTTATATTATTTTAAATTATACCTAAAATTTATAGTGATACCCTAATTCCACTAAGCCAAGCAAAATGTAGATTGTACCCACCTCTATCACCATCAACATCTAAAATTTCACCTGTAAAATAGAGATTATCTACTAGTAATGAACTCATATTTTTAGGATTAATATATTTAGTATCAACGCCACCAGCAGATACCTCTGCTCCATCAAAACCTTTTGTTGAGTCAATCTCTAAAGATAGATTTTTTATAATATAAACAATTTTATTTATATCTTTTTTATTTAAATTCTTTAATATTTTAGATTCTATCTTACTTTTATCTATAATGACTTTTGCCAACTTTTTATTTATAAAACCCTCAAGCCATAATAAAATTGGTTTATCACTTTTATTATCTAATCTACTAGATAATAGTTGTACCAGCTGGTTTTTATTTATATCAGGCATCAAGTCTATATTTAAAAGACAATACTCATAGTTATTTAATCTTAAACTAACCTCTCTGCTAATATCTAAAACTGCCAGTCCAGAAACGCCATATTTAGTAAACAGAACATCTCCTCTAATTTGAGATATAAATTCACCATTTGCTGTTAATGACACCGATCCCTCTTGTTTTACGCCAACTAAATATTTAAGATAATCCTCTTTGCTACAAAGTTGAACTAAAGATGGCAAAGTTGCTATAATAGGATGATTAAAGCTAGAGGCTATATCTAATCCAAAAGAACTACCTCCTAGTTGGCTAGATGCTTCTAATCCTGTTGCAATAATAAGTTTTTTTGATTTATATTCTAAGCTTGGAAGTGGTGCTTTAGCTCCACTATTTGACGAGGCTAAAGCCATTGTTTCCGATAAATCCTTTATACTATTAATAGTAACAATAAATTGATTATTTTCTTTTGTAATTTCTTTAACAAGTGTCTCACAACAGATTTTTACCCCTAATGCTTTTACCTCATATTCTAAAATATCCACAACACTACTTGCTTTAAGGCTCATCGGATAAACTTTTCCATCTTTTAACTCTATTAATATAATTCCAATGGAGTTAAAAAAACTCTCTATTTTATTAAAATTAAAATCTTTTATTATCTCTTTAATAAACGAGATATTAGATGAGTGAAATCTTAAACTATCTATATTTTTATTAGTTATATTACATCTTCCATTTCCAGTTGCAAGTAGTTTTTTACCTACAACTCTATTTTTTTCAAGTAATAATACTGTTTCACCTTTTCTAGCTAAGCAGATTGCTGAGATTAAGCCACTTGCCCCTGCACCTATAATAATATTTTGATACATCTTCAAATTTATCTTCGTGGTGGTGGAGTTGAAGGGTCTCTTCTTGAAGGAGGTGGAACTGATGAATCTCTTCTTGATGGAGGATTAGAATTAGTTGGTGGTGGAGTGCTGTCTTGTATCTCTCTCTCGCCTCTTGATTTAGAAAATATCATAGAGATTAATATTGCACCACCTATAATCACTAATGACATTATAGGACGCGAAGCAAACCATGCAAGAGATATAATAATTGAACCTAAAAGAACTGTAAATACCAATGCTACTAAAGATGATGCACCACCAACAAGAGAACCAAACATAGGTATAACATTTGCCAATGCAGATAGAGGTCCCATTATTAATTTAAATCCAACAAACATTAACACTAAACCACCTGCTCTAAATAACCATGTCAGTAAACTATTTGAATCTAATTCATCTTCAAAAATTTGACTTGCAGAGACTTTACCTTTTTTTATAAATGTAAATTCCCTACCATTACTTGTTACATAATTAACTAATTCTTTATTTTTTGCTTTAGTTGCTATACTATATATTCCTAAAGGTGTATATCTATATGATATTTTCATATCACCAATATTTGCACTTTGAGGATTATCTCCAATATATAAAAACTGTTTATAATTTTTAGCTTCACCGATATTATCTGGCATATTATTTAACCCATCAAATGATGAAGATATGTTAAATTTATTAATAATACTTTTAGATATATGAAAGTCCCCAATAGTAGCATCTGTTGAAAATAGTTGGCTATGATAATGCATAGGAGGATTCTGATGACCTGATGGATGTTTAAATGATGATGAGTTTTGAGGATGAGAGTTCCAACCTTTATGATAATCATAAGTTGTGATAGTTTCTGTTGAGCCACCTAATTTATCCTCTGAATGGCTACTTGTTTGCTCTTCCCATTGATACATAGTAACATCTCTTTGTAAAAGTAAACCATTAGATACTACTCCAAATGTTGCATCTTTAACTATATTTATAGGTTTAACTTCCCCTTGAATTAAGATAGGTTTATTATTATATTCTTGTTTATATTTTGTATCTGCTAAAGTTATTATCTTTGATTGCATCTCTTTTAGTGCTGTGGTTTGCTTAACACTTCTACTTTCGTTATACCAAAGCAGTACTATTGAGATAATAATTAATAAGAAACCAAAAAGTATACCCTTAAAAGAGTTTCCTATATTTGAGCCGTAACCTGTTCTAGTTGTTTCTGTAAAGTGATCCATAATATTTTCCTTTTAATTATCTAACGACTATTTTAACATTCCTTTTGCCCTGCTTTTTGATAAGAGTAAATAGCTTTTTAGCATTAGATGGATGTAATCTGACACATCCGTGAGATGCTCGTTTACCCAATCTACCAATACTATTTGTACCATGAATTGCATAACCACCTCTAAAAAAGACTGAATAAGGCATTGGAGAGTTATGATATTTTTTAGAATAGTGCATTTTTTTAAGTATTTGAGGTTTATAGCTTCCTCTTGGAGTTGCATATCTTCTACCTTTTCCTGTAGAAACTTTCCATTTATAAATCTGTTTATTGTTTGCATAGATGCTCATTCTTTGGGATGATAAATCAACAACAGCTTTTATCTTAGAACCTCTAGGAATATTTGCTACAAGATTTTTATACATCTTCTTTTCAAGCTTTTCTCTTTCAAACTCTTTTTTATTAATTGAGTTTATATAATTTTCATCACTAAATTTATAATCTTTCTTTAATCGTTTTTGTTTTTTAGCTCTTTTTTTTGAAACGACTCTTTTTTTCTTAGTAACTTGTTTTTTATAACTCTGTGTTTTATGATTCCTTCTTTTAGCCTCTTCTTTTAACCACTCTCTTTTTGTTTTGGCATTTTGATCTATTTTATAGTTACTAAATCTATCTACATATCTTTGCTCATTGACTTGATTATTTTCATATCTAGCTCTTTCTCTTACTGAAACTCTTCTTCTCTCTTGTGTCTCTGTAAAATTACTATATTGATTTACAAGAGCCTCTTCCACTCTTGAGTTATCTCTATTTCTATTCTCTCTATCATCATAACCATTTAAAGAGCGTCGTAATCTCTCTTTCTCTCTTATGGTATTTCTGCTTTTAGGAATATCACCATTTAAATATTGCGTTTCAAGGTCAGTTCTTGAAGTCTCATCTTCATCAAATTGATAATTATATTGATTTGAATTTAAAAAACTTATTATAAGAAGTAAAGTTAAGAGTATTTTATTTGGCAAGATTTATCCTTTTATTTAAAACTTTATCTTTATTTGGCTTTATATAGGCTTTATATATGGTATAATTTCTCTCAAATAGTATTTAGGAAAATATAATGGATAATCATTTCATCAAAAATATAGAGATAAAGAATTTATTAAAAAAAAGAGGAAAATTAAAGTGTATTTAATCTACAATGAAAATGCTTTGATAGTTAAAAGTATATGTCATAAAATTTTTAAAAGAAAGTAACGGCAAAAACTACCTATCGCAAAGACTACGACAACTCTCTTTATATATATACGATAAGGTAACTGAAAATAAGATAAAATATGCTAAATGTAGATTAAAAGAATAAATTTAAAGGAAAAAAATGGAAATATTACCAGCAATAGATTTAAAAGATGGAAAAGCAGTAAGACTAAGTAAAGGTTTAATGGAGAGTGCGAAGATTTATAGTGATGAGCCTTGGCAAGTGGCTAAGAGATTTGAAGAGTTAGGGTCTAAGTGGCTTCATATTGTTGATTTAAATGGTGCATTTGCAGGAGAACCAGCTAATCTTGAGCAGATTAAAAAGATTCGTGCTAATTGTAATTTAAAAATAGAACTTGGTGGTGGAATTCGTGATGAAGAGACTATTAAAATGTATCTTGAACTTGGAGTAGATAGATTAATTTTAGGCTCAATTGCTGTTAAAAATCCTCAATTTGTTAAAGATATGGCTTGTAAATATCCAATTGCTGTTGGAATTGATGCGATGGATGGAATGGTTGCCGTTGAGGGTTGGGCAGAGGTTAGCAATATGAAGGCTACGGATTTAGCAAAAGAGTTTGCAGATGCTGGAGTTGAGGCTATAATTTGTACAGATATTAGCAAAGATGGGATGCTTTGTGGTGTTAATGTGGAGTGGACACAGGAGATTGCAGAGGCGAGTGGAGTTGATACAATTGCAAGTGGTGGAGTAAAAGATATTAATGATATTATTAACTGTAAAGCAAATGGAAATATCGCTGGAGTGATTGTTGGTAAAGCATTTTACGAGGGAAGTTTAGATTTGGAAGAGGCATTTAAGGTTCTAAATGGATAAGCAAGAACATTTTGTTAAAAATATTGAGATTAAAAATTTTAAATGTTTTGATGATTTTAAGGCTGAAGGATTTGGTAGAGTAAATCTTATTGGTGGAAAAAATAATGTTGGTAAAAGTACTCTTTTAGAAGCTTTATATATAAATTTAAATTCAAAAAATGAAAAAAGATTTTTAAATGCTATATTTAAAATATCAAAAAATAGAGATAATTTTTTTGCACTTAATAATTTATTTAGTCAAGAGAACATCTTTAAATTTTATAAAATACTTTTTACCATTAAATCTACATCAATAAAAAATTATAAAAAAAATGATATAAATTATATCTCTACTAATAACTTTTCTATAAATTTTGAATTTATAGAAGAATTTACAGGATTAAAAATAAACTATCAAATAGATAATAAAGAATCTAATGAAAACATAGCAATATCTCTCCTTAAAGATATTTTTAAGAGAAGGATAAAAACAGAAGATAATATTCTATTTGTTAAACCAATAGGATTGGATAATGAATATATAAATGAATTTTATGAAAATATTCAAAAATTAGATAAAGAAGATGAATTAAATCAATCTTTAGCAATATTAGATAATAGTATAAAAAAGTTTAAAATTATGAATCAAGAGCCTGTTATTTTGCAAAATAATGAATATTTATTGGTTACACAACTTGGAGATGGAGCAAAACAATTAATTAATATTTTTATATCTATATATAGTTCAAAAAATGGTGTATTATTAATTGATGAGATAGATAATGGATTTCATTATACTTTTTTTGATAAACTATGGAAAATAATCCTAACTATTTCAAAAGAACAAAATGTCCAAGTTTTTGCAACAACACATTCAAAAGAGTGTATAGAATCTTATGCTAGAGTATCAAAAAAGTTGGAAGATGAGGAGATAACATTTATAGAACTTGGTAAAAATAAAAAAGATGAATTAAAGGCAATGATATATTCTTATGAGTGGTTGATTGATGAGATAGAACAAAATCATGAGGTTAGAGGATGGTAATTATTGTTGAGGGGAAAGATGATAGGAATTTTTTTGTTGCTTTATTGAATGATTTAAAAAATAATAATGAAATAGATGTTCAAGATAATATTAATTTTGATAATTATATTGAAGTAATGGGTGGAAAGTCAAAACTTTTAGATAGTAATCATACCAAATATAAAAAACTTAAACTCAAAATAGATAATGATAATATTCAAAAAATACTTTTTATATTTGATTGTGATTTTAAAGAAGATGATAAAAATTGTAATGGAATGGAAAATTCAGAAAAGTGTTTTGATAATCTAATCAAAAAACTTAATTGGAATATTAAAATAGATAAAAGTAATAATCTTCATATTTTTGATAAAAATTTAGATTATTTTTTGATTGAAACTATTAATGATAAAGAGTGTTATAATGATTTTGATAACTTAATTAAATGTTTGGAAGTTGAAAGTATTAAACCAAATAAAAAACCAATAGCAAATTTATATAGAGATTTATATCCTTATCCTAAATTTGATTTTAAAGATGATAAATTTCAACCTCTAAAACAAAAACTAAAAAACTTATTTAAAAAGGAAACTAATGGATAACAATTATAATGAACTAGTAATCACAATACCCAAAGAGATGGTAGATTTTGTGGCTGATTATGTATCTAATATTTTTAACGATGCAATTGAGATGGGTGCAGATAATATTATTATTAGAAGTGAAAAAGATATTAGTTATGTAAAAGATGGAGTTGAGGCTCTTTTAAGTCAACTTGATTCTACAATGGAAATATCTTTTGATATGCAAGTTAAAAAGAATGAAGATTGGATACAGAAGTATAAAAATTCAATTGAACCGATTGAGGTTGGAAGTTTTTATATTTATCCTAGTTGGTATGAGAGTAAAGATGAGAAAATTAATATCAAGATTGATCCAGCTCTTGCATTCGGATCAGGTCATCACGCTACTACTTTTAGCTGTATTGAGTTTATAGAAAAATATGTTAAAGCAGATGATAAGATATTAGATGTAGGATGTGGAAGTGGCATTTTAGGATTAGCCTGTTCTAAACTTGGGGCAGATGTTGATCTTTGTGATACTGACCCTTTATCAGTTTCTAGTTGTAAAGATAATTTTATTCTAAATGAGACAACTTATAATAAAATATGGGAAGGTTCAGCAAATAAAAGTGATAAAAAATATGAGGTTGTAATTGCTAATATTATAGCAGATGTATTACGATTAATCTCAAAAGATATACAAAGTGCAACAAAAGATGGTGGAGTAATGATACTTTCAGGAATTTTAGATAAAAAGGAAGAGTTAGTATTGAAATCATTTAAAAATTATACTTTGATTGATAGAAAACTAAAAGATGAGTGGGTAACACTTGTATATAAAAAAGGGAATTAATGAACGACAAGAAAAACAACGGTAATAATTTTTTTAATGATAATCCAGTATTAGCATTTATGCTATTTTCAATAGTTACAATAATGGTTTTTAAAGCTTTTATTGGTGATGGTGATGGCAGGGGAGTTAATGATATGATGAATAAAAATGTTATCGTCAAACATGTTAAATACTCTGTAATTAAAGAGGAGATAAAAAAAGGTGGTGTTATAAGCGTAAAAATTACACCTAGTAGATTAGAAGCAAAAGCTGATGGGATTAAATATATAGCAAGTAATATACCAGCTCATGATGCAACTTTAATCCCTCTTTTAGAGGAGAAAAATGTACCATTTGAAGGTGCTATGGGTGAGGGAATAGTATCTGAACTTATCTCAATGCTTTTGCCTATATTTATCTTTTTTGCTATTTGGATATTTTTGGCAAAAAAAATGCAAAAAGGTATGGGTGGAGGGATTCTTGGTGTTGGAAAATCAAATGGTTTAATAAACTCAGAAAAGCCCGAAACAAAGTTTGCGGATGTAGCAGGTGTTGAAGAGGCAAAAGATGAGGTCAAAGAGATAGTTGATTTCTTAAAATACCCAGAAAGATATATTGAACTTGGTGCAAAAATTCCTAAAGGTTTATTATTAGTAGGACCTCCTGGAACTGGTAAAACACTTTTGGCAAAAGCTGTTGCAGGAGAAGCCTCTGTACCATTTTTCTCTGTAAGTGGTTCTGGATTTATTGAGATGTTTGTTGGAGTTGGTGCTTCTCGTGTAAGAGATTTATTTGAACAAGCCAAAAAAGTTGCTCCCTCAATTATATTTATTGATGAGATTGATGCGATTGGGAAAAGCCGTGCAAGTGGTGGACATATGGGTGGGAATGATGAAAGAGAACAAACTCTAAATCAACTTCTTGCAGAGATGGATGGATTTGGAACTGATACTCCTGTAATTGTTTTAGCTGCTACAAATAGACCTGAAATTCTTGATGCAGCATTGCTTAGAGCAGGACGATTTGATAGACAAGTATTAGTTGATAAACCTGATTATGATGGAAGATTACAGATATTAAAAGTTCATAGTAAAGATGTAAAATTATCTAGTAAAGTTGATTTAGAGATAGTTGCAAAACAAACTGCTGGTCTTGCTGGAGCTGATTTGGCAAATATTATTAATGAAGCAGCTCTTCTTGCTGGTAGATTTAGTAAAAAAGAGATAGATCAATCTGATTTACTTGAATCAATAGAGAGAACATTTGTTGGGCTTGAGAAGAAAAATAGAAAGATTAGCGAAGTTGAAAAAAGAATTGTAGCGTATCATGAAAGTGGTCATGCACTGATGGCAGAGATTACAAAAGGTGCAGCAAAAGTTACTAAAGTTTCTATTATTCCAAGAGGATTAGGTGCATTAGGTTATACACTTCACCTTCCTGATGAAGAGGATAGATTTTTAAAACAAAAGCATGAACTCCTTGCAGAGATTGATGTATTACTTGGTGGACGAGCAGCCGAAGAGGTATTTTTAGGAGAGATTAGTACTGGTGCAGGAAACGATCTTGAACGAACCACAATGATTTTAAAAGATATGATTACTGTTTATGGTATGAGTGATGTGGCAGGATTGATGGTACTTGATAGAAGACAACATAGCTTTTTAGGTGGTGGTGTTAGTCAAAAAGAATATAGTGAAAAGATGGCAGAAGATATAGATGAATTTATTAAAGAATCTCTTCATCAACATTATCAATATACAAAAAAGATCTTAAAAGAGTATAGTGGAGCGATAGAGGAGATGAGTAAGATTCTTCTTGATGTTGAGGTAATTGAGGGGAAAAAAGTTAGAGAAATTATTGAAAATTTTGAAATAGAAAATAATATCCCTACAAGAATAGAAGAGAGATTTAGAACAAAACCTACTTTAGAAAAGTAAATAATTTTAGGGTACCTAATAGGGGCAATCCTTTATGGTTGCCCTTTGGTGGAGCTTAATCCTTACTTACATTTTAATATATCGTCTAATTCTAGCAATCTCTTTAAAATCAACTTTACCTAATATTATATCAAGAGAATCATCAATAATCAGATCTCCATTTGGCGATACAATTGAAGAACTACTTGCCATATCACTATCAGCAGAATTTGACAAAACCACATAACATTGATTCATTACAGCTAATGCTTGAGATAAAACTTCAATATGAGACTTTCGTGGTAATCCCCATCTCGATGGAACTAAAATTACATCACACCCTTCAAATTTTTTCCAAATCTCTTTAAATCTAAGTTCAAAACAGATTAGCATACCATACACCACTCCATCAATCTCAAACTTAAGAATATCATCCATTTTTCCTGCTGTAAAATATTTAAGTTCCTCTCCTAATGTAAAGAGTTTAACTTTATCTTGAATATATACAACTTTAGATCTGTTGATAATAACCGCCGAATTCATAATACCATTATCAGTTTTTCTTACCAATGTAAGAGCCAAAATTTGATTGTCTATATTTGCACAAAGAGTCTCTATAGCTTTATCATAAAAATCTGATGCTTTATCAAAATTATCATAATCAAAGGCAGTTAAAACCACCTCTGGAGCAACTATAATATCAGCTTGTGGATTATCTTTGATTGCTTGAACTAATCTATCTAAATTAATATTATAATCAGGGTCTGTGTCAAACTGTAAAACAGCTACATTTTTATTAACCTTATTTTTAAAAGTCGTCAAAATCTAAACTTCCTTTTGAATAATTTGTCACATTTCCTTCAAAGAAGTTAGTTTTTTGATCATTAAATTTTGCAAAATCATCAACCCATTTAATAGGATGTTCCACATTATACAATTTTTTTAATCCTACAGCATTTAGTCTTTCATCTGCAAGATATTGAATATACTGCTCAATTATATCATCAGTTAAACCTAAAATTTGACCTTGAGTAATATATTTTCCCCAATCACCCTCAAGTTTTACGGCATCTCTAAACATATCATAAACATCATCTAAAAGCTCTTTTGTAAATAGCTCAGGTCTCTCTTTTTTGGTTACATTTATCATATTTTGAAATAATAAAAGGTGTGTAACTTCATCTCTTTGAATAAATCTTATCATTTGTGCTGAACCTAACATTTTTCCTGAACGAGCCAGTGTGTATATATAGGTAAAACCACTATAAAAATATATCCCTTCCAAAATTTGATTTGCGAACATAGCTTTAACAATATTAGAATCTGTTGGATTTTTTCCTAACTCTTCGTATATTTTTGCAATTGAGTCATTTTTATTCTTAAGCATCATATCTTTTCGCCAAAGCTCATAAATCTCTTCACCATTAGTAGAGATACTATCAACCATTACAGCATAACTTTGAGAATGCAGAGCCTCTTCAAAAGCTTGTCGCACAAGTACTAAGTTTATTTCAGGCGATGTGATAAATGGATTTAGATTATCTATAATATTATTTGTTTGTAATGAATCCATAAAAATAAGCTGAGCTAAAACTTTATCATAAGCCTCTTTTTCACATTCAGTTATCATCTTATAATCTCTAACATCCACTGTCATATCCACCTCTTTAGGAAACCAAGTATTATTTAACATAACCTCCCATAAGTTGTAAGCCCATTGATATTTAATATCATTTAATTCAAATATTCCTGTTGGATCTCCACCAAAAATTTTTCTATCTTGTGTTTTTTCTGTAGATTCTGGATTATATATTTTTTTTCTTTGCATAACTCTCCCTTAAATAAAATCTTTTTAATAAAAATTGATTATACTATTATAAAATTAAATTTATAATATCTAATTTTTTACTTATTTTATAAAAAGGTGATAGATGAAAACAAGTTTAAAAAATATTTTTATAAAACCAATTAAGGGTTATCAATATATATCAAAGATGTTACCTGATAATTGTAGGTATCATCCAACATGTTCAAATTATGCTAAGTGGCAATTTGATACTAATAGAGTTGATAAAGCGTTGGTTTCTACTACCATGAGAATATTGAGGTGTAATCAACTTTTTGCAGGTGGAATAGATTATCCTGTGATAAAATATAAACCAATTGGTAAGGTTAAATTATCTTTATATAGTATAAAAGTAAAATATTGGATTATTCAGAAAGATAAAAATTTATATACAGTTATAAAAGATTATGATGCAGATACTCCTATTTTATAATTTTAAAGAACTTTTAGTTACTTCTTCTTTTAGTTGTGTTATTATTTGATTTAGTCATCTTATTTTGGCTAATGAGTATTAAAAAAATATAATAAAGGTAAAATTTTATGAGTAAAAAATGTGAACTTTGTGGTTCAAACGAAAATTTAGATAATTATATAGTGGTTCCACGAGATGAAGAGATTGTAGTTTGTAGTGTTTGTAAAGAACAGATTGAGGATAATTCTAAAATAGATGAAACACATTGGCATTGTTTAAATGATAGTATGTGGAGTGAGATTGATGCTGTTAAAGTTGTGGCTTATAGAATGTTATCAATTATGAAAAATCAAGATATGCTAGATATGATATATCTTGAAGATGATATTTTAGATTGGGCAAAAGCAGGGTTACCAGAAGAAGATGAAGAGATTTTAATTTATAGAGATTCAAATGGTGTGGAATTAGCTCACGGTGATACAGTTGTAATTATTAAAGATTTACCTGTAAAAGGTGCTGGATTTACTGCTAAACAAGGAACTGCTGTAAGAAATATTTCACTTGTACAAAAAGATAATACTCATATTGAGGGTCGTGTAAATGGTGTTAAAATTCAATTAAAAACTTGTTTTTTAAAGAAATCATAAGTAGTACAATGCAACAATAGTGTTATTCCGTGCTTGACACGGAATCTCCGAAATTAAAAGTTTTAATACTCTATAAAAAACACCTTCTTTACTAATCTACCTTTTGTAGGGGCAATCCTCAATCTCAATGAAATAAGCTTTTTTTGGACGAGATGGCTTTAGCCTCTCCCTAATATACGGAGCTAAAGCACCGTGTCCAAAAGTATAAAAATCCTTAATTCATTGGCATTGGGGCAATCCTTTATAGTTGTCCTTGAATTTTAAAAATAATTGTAAACATATTTTAGATGATAAAATGAAGATGTTTAATTCTACTTTATAAATATCAAGTGATTCTAAATCCAATTTATCAGCAATATTTTTTATTAAAATTATTTCCCACCTCGTAAAACATCTAAAACATTAGTAGCATAAGAGCCTTTTGGCAAAGTAAAACTTAGTTCATACCAATTTTTATCTTCATTATAATTACCCTCAATATCATTCACAAAAATCCAAGCATATCGTCGGCTTCCAGTTGCATTTGTTTTGGCATCATAATTTTTTTCTATATCCCACGCATAAGATGAGCTTGTTTTAACTCTTCCACCTGCTAAAAGTCCTGTTGGTGAAATATCTCGCTCTTTAAATCTTTGTGCTTCTGTTTGCAAATCTTCCACATCAAAAACTCTTCCATAAGGGTAGTGCATCATCAAATCACCTTTTATAATCTTTAAAAACTGCTCTTGTTGTTTACATCCCTCTAATGAATTTTCTTCAAGATTTAACACCTTTTCACTATCTTTTTCACTAAAATCTGATAATAATAAACTAATCTCAATACGTTTTGAAAGCCAATTATTAAAAAGATAACTTTGATATGAATTTATTAAAAAATCTTTGGTTTTTCTGTCTCTAATTTTTAGCTCACCATCAATTAATTTTTTGCCATCTATCCAATTATTACCATCTCTTCCAAAGCGTTGATGACCAAAATAGTTTGGTACACCATTATTGCTAATCCATTGTAAAGATGATTCAAGCTTAGCTTTATTAATTGCAAAAACTCGTTTAAGACGAATATGAAATTTATTACCTTTAAGATGTCCAACTCTAATTTTATTATTATGTCTAACTTTTTCAACTATTTTAATTTTACTATGTGAAAAACTCTCTAATTTATCTTCATATTTAGCCATAATAGAGATATATTGCATTGTCATTGCATTTTTATCTTTTAACCCAGCATATCCAATATCTCGTTTTTTAATTCCTAAATGAGATGATATAATATCCAACATCTCCCAAGTTGTTAAATCCTTTTTTCTGACCTTTAAAACAAGATGCTCACCCTCACCTGTAAACTCATATAATGGAATTTCATCGACAATAAAATCTTTTGTGGATGGATTAAAAACAAACTCATTTTTTACATTTATAGGATATATCCAACTGGTTTTTAACTTTGTGTTATTTAATGATTTTTGCATACTCTCTCTTTTGATTTTACTTTTTATTATTATAACAGATTATTTTCTTTTACTGATTAGCAAATCTTTCTCTTCTAAAATTTTATGTTAATTTAATTCTCTCTAGTATATTATTCTGGTAGCCTAAATTGAAGAGCCTTATGAGGGAAATCTTGTCCAAATAGATATGTTAATGAGTTACAAAACTAAATATTCAATAAGTTATCTTTAACTCATCTTTATGTAAAATCATAAAAATTAATTTTAGGAACTTATATGAAAAGATTAACTATAATAATATTATTTCTTACAACTGTAATATATGCCAATATAAATGCAATTGTAAGTATATTACCAGAGCAGACATTTCTTAAGGCAATTGGTGGTAATAAAGTAAATATATCATTGATGGTGCAGATGGGAAGTTCTCCTCATACTTATGAACCAAAACCATCTCAGATGGTAGATATTAACAAAGCTGATATATATTTTACTATTGGTGTTGAATTTGAAAAGGTTTGGTTACCAAAATTTATTAATCAAAATAAAGATATGATAATTGCTGATATCAGCCAAAATATTTTAAAAACAGAAGACCCTCATATTTGGGTATCTCCATCTAATGTTAAGCAGATAGTTACAAATATATATAATAGTTTAGTTTTAATAGATAAAACAAATCAAAGCTATTACAAAGATAATTTAGATAAATATCTACAAAAAATTAATAATCTTGATTTAGAAATTAAAGATATATTGAAAAATACCCCTAAAGATTCTTATTTTATGGTGTTTCATCCAGCGTGGGGACATTTCGCCAAAGAGTATAATTTAATTCAACTAGCAATAGAGATAGATGGAAAACAACCAAAACCAAAAGATATTATAAAGATAATAAAACAAGCAAAACAACATAATGTAAATGCTATATTTACAGCTCCTGAATTTTCCTCTAAGGTTGCTTTACAAATTGCAAAAGAGATAGATATTAAAGTTATTAAGATTAGCTCACTAAATCCTAACTGGTCAGAGAATCTTTTAAAATTAGCTAAGGGTGTAATGGTAGATTCTAAATGATAAAGGATAACTATGATTTTCAATAAAAAAATATTAAATTTAAAAAATGCTAATTACTCATTTAGTGATTATTTTAAGATAAATATTAGAGCAGAGGATTTGGCAAATCTTTTTGATTATAATTATGAATTAAAAGATATAGAGTTTGGCTCAAATGAATTGCCAAATAAACTAAAAGAGTGGATAGAGGATTTTTTACAAAATTATAATAAATTACGAAAGTTTGTAAATCTTAATAATGAGATGGCTATTAGAGAATTTTTGATTGCACCAATTATATTTGAATTAATTAAAAAATATGATGTAAAAGTAGATATTGAAAGTAGTGTATATTATAATTTTAAGTACCGTGTGATGAATAACCACTTTTTGTGATATAAAACTCCAAAGATAATAAAAGATAGAAAGAAGAGTACAAATAGACTTAGAAAAAGTATAAATTCAATACACGGTACTTGAATTAGGGGTGATGAATGTCGGATATATCAAAAATAGATATAATAGAAGATAATCTTAAATAAAAGGATATATTTGAATAATTTAGTAGATTTTACATATATTAATCAAAAAGATAAAGAGTTAGTTGAGCTTTTTTTAACTTCTGATGATAAAAAGAGATATATTTTAGGGATAAATAAGTTTACAAAATCTGTTTTAAAACATATAACAGTTGATGGAATAATTGATGATTTTACAAGAGTTCAAAAATCACGCAAAAAAGAGATATTACAGATAGAAGATGTTCCAAAAGGTTCTTTGATTCTTTGGACATCTACAGGAAGTCCACTTGATGTTAAAAATAAGCTTGATGAGTTAGGATTTAATAATTTTAGTTATTTGGCACTGCAAAGATATTCATCTTTAGATTTGCTCAATCCACCTTTTATATCTGACTTTAAAGAAGATTTTTTAAATAATAAAGAGCAATACCAAAAAACTTATAATCTATTAGAGGATAAAAAATCTCAAGAGATATTTAGGAAGGTAATTAATTTTAAGATTAGTTATGATTATAATTTTATGGATGGTTTTATTAATGATTTTGATGGACAATATTTTGATTCTAAAATAGTACCCAAAATAGAGAATATAGTATTTGTAGATGGTGGTGGATATATTGGAGATACAACACCTAATATTATTAAGAATTACCCTGATTTTAAAAAGATTTATCTGATTGAGCCAAATGAATTACATATTAAAATAGCACAAAGAGATTTTGGTCACATAAATAATATTGAATTTATAAATTGTGGTTTAGGCTCTAAAAAAATAGAAATCTTAGATAAACAAGATAATCAAAATAACTGTAATCATAATTTTCAAGCGATTAATATTGATACAATAGATAATATTTGTAAAGAGAGAGTTGATTTTATTAAACTTGATATTGAGGGGGCAGAACAAGATACAATTGATGGAGCAGTTAATACAATTAAAAAATATAAACCAATTTTGGCAATTTGTATCTATCATAAAGCAGAAGATTGGTATAAAATACCTCAAAAAGTTTTATCTATAAATAGTGAATATAAAATATATCTTCGTCACTATATGCAGGGTATTTTTGAGACTGTAATATATTTTATTCCAAAGTAAAATTAATAAAAAGATGAAATTACTTAAAAATAAGACCATTACTTATATTCATATCGTAGCTATGTTTATAATGCTTATTTTTGTGCTTCTTTTTACTATGTTAGTAATTTATGAAGAGTATAATGATTTTGATAGAGAGTCATCTTTTATTAGAGTTGCTTATATCAAAAAACAAAAAGAGACCATCAAGTTTGATATAAATCGTATATTAAACTTTATCAACCACAAGTATAAAAATAGAGATATTTCAATAAGCCAGAGTATATTAAAATTAGAAATTATAGATACTATTGAGCATCTTTATGGAAGAAAAGATGGTACAGGCTATATCTTTATATATGATTTTAATGGTACTAAATTATCAGACCCAATTCAACCTAATAATATAGGTAAAAATCTATATCACTTTAAAGATTTAGATGGTGTAGAGGTTATTAAAAATCTAATAGCTATATCACAAAAACAAGATGGTGGGTTTGTGCAATATAGATGGATAAAACCAATAACTTCAAAAAATACTCTTAAAATATCTTATGCCAAATCATTTGATAGATGGAATTGGATGGTTGGAACTGGTCTATATCTTGATGAAGTGGAGAAGTTAATTAGTGCTGATAAAGTAGCACTAAAAAAACGACTTATTAAATATGTAATGGAAATTTTATCTCTTACTGTTATTTTATTTGGTATCGGATTAATTGGTATTATTATAATAAATTATATTATTAGCAGAGAGATTGATATATTTAGTGACTTTTTTCAAAAAGCATCCAAAAGTTATACTACTATTGATGAAGATAAAATCCATCTAGTTAGATTTAAAAAGATGGTAGTATATATTAATACTATGGTTACAGAGATACATAAACAAAAAGATAAACTTGAAAATAAAGTAGCACAAAAAACAGAAGATTTGAATTATCTATTAAAAAAACAAGATAGCTTTATTAAACACTCTATTCATGAGATAAATACTCCTCTAGCTGTAATTATGACCCATATTGATATTTTTAAAATAAAATTTGGAGAAAATAAATATCTATCAAAAATAGAAGCTGGGGCGAAAATGATAGGTAATATATATGATGATTTAGGCTATATGGTTAAAGCAGATAATTTTATATACGAAAAAGATTATATAGATTTTAGTCAATTTTTAGAGAGTCGTATTGAATTTTTTAAAGAGATAGCAATAGGTAATAGGCATAATATAGTAGTTAATATTGAAAAAGATGTTAAAATATATTTTAATGAAGTAGAGTTACAAAGAGTTATAGATAATAATCTATCTAATGCAATTAAATATGCTAAAAAAGATAGTGATATTATGATAAAATTTTATAAAGAGTTTAATCATATAATTTTGGAGTTTAAAACCAAATCATATAAAATTAAAAATACAGACAAAATATTTGAAGCTTTTCATAGAGAAGAGCATATAATAAATGGTTTTGGCTTAGGATTAGAGATAGTTGATTCTATATGCAAAAAAAACAGTATAAAGATAGAGGTAAGTTCAGATGATGAATTTACAATATTTGGCTATCTATTTCTAATAGGAGAGAAGAGTGAGAGTATTATTACTTGAAGATGAGATTATGTTACAGAGTGCTATTGAAGAATATCTAACTCATAGTGGATATGAGGTCTATTCATTTGAAGATGGAGAGGAGGCATATTTAAATATCAAACAAAATAGTTATGACCTTTTTATATTAGATATCAATACCCCATCACTAGATGGACTATCCCTATTAGAAAAGCTACAAAAAGAGCAAATTTTTGTCCCCACAATATTTATTTCAGCAATTACCCAAATAGAGCAAATTTCAAAAGCCTACGAACTAGGATGTTATGATTATCTCAAAAAACCATTTCATCTAAAAGAGCTAACCCTCCATATTGATAGATTACTCAAAATGGCAAATATTCAATCTAAAGATTATGTAAAAATCACTAAATTTTACACATATAATATCAAAACTAGACGACTACTTTTTGATAACAAAGAACAAATACTCACCCTCAAACAAGCACAAATTATAAATGTTTTTGTATTAAATATAGATAAAATAGTAGATTTTAAGATGCTGAGACACTATGTTTGGATTGATAGTCATGTTGATAATGCAACTATTAGAGCAGAAATATATCGTGTACGACAAATCTTAAAAGAGGATTTGATTAAAAATATAAAGGGGATAGGGTATAGATTAAATAAGAAAATATAACACTTTTATAAGTGTAACAAAATTACACATATTATATTTTTATCTACAAATTATCATACTAAAATATCAATGCTATGTTAATGCTATACTCTTGTCTCATAATTGTAAATAAGTAATTATTTAAGGAGAGAAGATGAAAGAGATCGGTTCTAGTTTAGTAACATTTATGTTCTTAACAAGTAGTACGCTCCTGGCTGATGATTTATCAGATGCGTTTGATTCTGGTAAAGTATCAGGAGAGATAAGAACATTTTATATAGATAGAACATATACAGGGATAATAGAGAACAATCGTAATTCATTAGCAGTGGGCGGTAATTTAGGATTTGAGAGTAATCCTCTTGGTGGTTTTAGTTTAGGTTTTAGATTTTATACAACAAATTCTATTAATATCCATGATGGGGTTAAGAGTAGTGATAATTATGACCCATCTCTATTTGGTGATGATTTTTCATCATACTCAATGGTAGGGGAAGCATATTTAAACTATAAAATTAGTAACACTAATATAAAGATTGGTCGTCAAAAAATAAATACACCACTTTTAGCAGCAGATGATGCAAGAATGTTACCAAACCTTTTTGAAGGTCTAGTGGTTACAAATAAAGATATTCCAGATACTACAATCATAGCATCTCATATTACAAAAGAATCAGTTGGGTCGTTTGGTAATGTATATGGTGCTTTAGGTAGTGCGTCGGCTGAGCAATTAGCACTTCAAAGTGGTTATGGAATTGGTTATAAAAGAGGAACAAATGGAACATTTGTAGATTTAGGTGTTATTGCACTAGGAGATGGTACAGATACTAGTGGTGTTTCAACTGTTGGTATGATATATAAAGGGATTGATAATCTTAAACTTCAAGCATGGAACTACTACGCTTATGATATTTTAAATGCTATTTACCTTCAAGGAGATTATAAATTTAATATAAGTGATGGTGTAAGTTTATCAACTTCTGCACAATATATTAATCAAAGTGATATAGGAGATGCTCTTGCTGGAGAGGTAGATAGCCAATATATGGCTCTAAAGCTTGGTGCTAATATTGGAAATTTAAGTGGATATGTAGCATATTCTACAACTGATTCTAATAATAATGCACAAGCAAATGGTGGTATTATTACACCATGGGGTGGAATACCAGCATTTACGCAAGGTATGGTAACAAGACATATGTTTTTTGCAGATACAGAGACTACTAAAGTTGCCCTTACTTATAATATAAAGGAGTTTGATATAAAAGCATCAGCATACTATGCATCATTTGATATTGGAGTAAACAATACATATAAAAATGGTACAGAGTGGACTGCAGAAGAATCAGGTTTTGATATTCAATATACTCCCAAAAGTATAAAGAATTTGAAATTGAGATTAAGAGCAAATTATCCAACAGATTTTGCACCAGGTTTAGACTGGTCGGAATATAGAGTAATTGCTACATATAAATTTTAAAGGAGTAAAAAATGACACAAGAAGATATTCAAAGGATTAAAAATAATCCTAAATACAACGAGTTGATAAGCAAAAGAAGTAAATTTGCTTGGACACTTTCAATTATTATGTTGGTGGTATATTATACATTTATTATGACCATTGCATTTAGCCCAGAGACATTAGGTACAAAAATTGGAGATGGAGTTATAACTCTTGGTATTCCTGTAGGAATTGCTATTATATTTATCTCATTTATTTTAGCTGGTATCTATGTAAAAAGAGCCAATGGTGAGTTTGATACTTTGACTCAAGAGATTAAAGATGAATTTAATGATGGGAAGGTATAAGCTATGAAAAAATTATTATTATTAGGATTAATGTTTTCTATAACTCTATTTGCATCAGGTACAATTGAGGGTGAAATTGAAAAACAACCTTTAAATATGTCGGCTATTATTATGTTCCTTATTTTCGTAGGTGGAACACTTGTAATTACTTACTGGGCTGCTAAAAGAACCAAAACAGCTTCAGATTTTTATACAGCTGGTGGAGGAATTACAGGATTTCAAAATGGTATGGCAATAGCAGGTGACTATATGTCAGCAGCCTCTTTCCTTGGTATTTCTGGACTTGTTTATCTTGCAGGTTATGATGGTCTTATTTACTCAATTGGTTTCCTTGTGGGTTGGCCTGTTATTCTATTTTTGGTTTCCGAACGACTTAGAAATCTTGGTAAATATACATTTGCAGATGTTGCAGCATATAGATTAAAACAAGCTCCAATTAGAACATTGGCAGCATTTGGTTCTATTGCTACAGTTATTTTGTATTTGATTGCTCAAATGGTTGGAGCAGGTAAACTGATTCAACTTCTATTTGGTCTTCCTTATGAATTAGCAGTAGTTCTTGTAGGTACGCTGATGATTTTATATGTAACATTTGGTGGAATGTTAGCTACAACTTGGGTACAAATTATCAAAGCTATTTTATTACTTGCAGGGGCAACATTTATGGCTCTTGCTGTTTTAGCACAGTTTGATTTTTCATTTAATGATATGTTTGCAAAAGCTATTGAAGTTCATGATAAAGGTGAGTTAATTATGGCTCCAGGTGGATTAGTTGGTGACCCTATTTCAGCTATTTCATTGGGTATTGCTCTAATGTTTGGTACTGCTGGTCTTCCTCATATCTTGATGAGATTCTTTACAGTTTCTGATGCTAAAGAGGCTAGAAAGTCTGTATTTTATGCAACTGGGTTTATTGGTTATTTCTATATCTTAACATTTATTATTGGTTTTGGTGCGATTATTATGGTTCTTAATAATCCTGAATATCTTGATGTTGCTAAACAACTTATTTCTGGTGGGTCTCCAATTTTAGGTGGAAAAAATATGGCAGCTATTCACTTGTCTCATGCTGTTGGTGGTAACTTCTTCTTAGGATTTATTTCAGCTGTTGCATTTGCAACTATTTTAGCTGTTGTTTCTGGTCTTACACTTGCTGGTGCATCTGCAATTTCACATGACCTTTATGCAAATGTATTACATAAGGGTGGAGAAGTTGATGAAGCAAAAGAGATGCGTGTTTCTAAAATAGCAACTGTAGTTCTTGGTATTGTTGCAATATTCTTAGGTATCGCTTTTGAACAACAAAATATTGCATTTGTAGTTGGTCTTGCATTTGCTATTGCAGCATCTGCAAATTTCCCTGTATTATTCCTATCAATGTTTTGGAGTAAACTTACAACAAGAGGTGCTGTTATTGGTGGTTCTTTAGGTCTTGCAACAGCGATTTTACTAGTAATACTTGGACCAATTGTATGGGTTGATATCTTTGGATTTCAAGATGCTATTTTCCCTTATAAATATCCAGCATTATTCTCTGTAACAGTTGCATTTTCATCTATTTGCTTCTTCTCTATTACAGACAAGAGTGAAACTGCACAAAAAGAGATTGAGGCATTTGAGGCACAAGATATTCGTTCTCAAACAGGTATTGGTGCAGAGGGTGCGTCGTCGCATTAATTACACTATCGTTGGGATTTTATTATCCCAACCTAGAAAAATAAAAATAAAAATTTAATTATCGGGGAAGTTATATGATAGCACTATTGGAGACATTAAAAAGCAATTTACCATTTTCACTTTTACAAAATACCCCCTTTTTGTTAATTGAAAGAACTGCACAAATTGCTTATTATCCCAATGGTACTTCTCTGATTAATCGTAGTGCTATTGCTAATAAGCTCTTTGTTATTATAAAAGGTATTGTTGAAGCTAGAGAGGATGAAGAGCTTATTGATATATATCATTCTAATGATATATTTCTAGGTATAGAACTTATCAAAAATGAACCATCAAAATATGATTATATTGTAACAGAGGAGTTAATATGTTATGAAATTCCTATGGATACATTTTTAAAACTTTGTAATGATAACCAAGAGTTTAAATCCTATTTCTTCTCAACTATAGTTGAACGAATGGAGATGTTAAAAGAGAAAAATGATTACTCTTCTATGAGTGATTTATTAATAGCTAGAGTAGATGAAACACTACTTCATAAAATATGTGAAGTTGAAGCAGAAATGCCAATTATTGAAGCATTACAGTTTATGGAAAATTCGAATTCTACATCACTGCTTATTAAAAATGAAAACGGTTATGGGATTGTAACTGATGCAGATTTTAGGCACTATATTTTATATAAAGAGGAAAAAAATCTTAAGACGATTTCACAAATTCAAACTTATCCTATGATTTCTATTAATAAAGGGGAATTACTATTTAATATTTTGTTGCTAATGACAGAAAATTCTATTAAATATCTTCCTGTTTTAGATGAAAATAATCAATTATTAGGTGTATTAGAACTAATTGATCTTTTAAGTTTTTTTTCAAACCAATCACACCTTATTACAGTACAAATAGCTAAAGCTCAAAGCTTAGATACTCTTATTCTTGCTTCAAGTAGAGTAGAAGTGATGGTAGATGCTTTATATTCCAAAGGGGTAAAAAGTCGTTATATTGCTAAATTAGTTTCCGAAATCAATAGAAAAATGTATCTAAAACTATTTGAACTTATTATCCCTACTTCTTGGCATAATCATTGTGGATTTATAGTATTAGGTAGTGAAGGTCGATCAGAACAGATACTTCGTACAGATCAAGATAATGCACTTATTTTTGAAGATAATTTTATAATACCTGATGATATTAAAGAGGTTACAAATAAGTTTATAGAGACTTTAGATAAAATTGGTTTCCCCCGTTGTGAGGGAAATATTATGATTATTAATCCTCAATGGTGCAAATCTGTATCTGCCTATAAAAAAGATATTGATAATTGGTTTGATAAGCCATCTATGGAAGGATTTATGGATATGGCGATTTTTGTAGATTCTATTACAGCAGGAGGTAATAATTATTTACATACTCAACTCTTGACTTACATTATGGATAAAATTAAAGAACATAAAGAGATATTAAGACACTTTGTAAAAGCTATTGATAATTTTGATTCTCCTTTGGGGATATTTTCTCAATTTGTATCCCATGATAAAGCACATAAAAATGAGATAGATATTAAAAAGAGTGCCTTATTTCCATTAGTTCATGGTGTCCGTTCGTTATCTTTAGAGTATGGCATAAGAGAGAGTAATACCACTCTTAGGATTAAAGAGCTAAATAATAGAGGTTTTATGAACAAAAAAGATGCAACAAATTTAATGGAGGCATTAGAGGTTATCAATACTTTACGAGTACAATCTCAACTAAAACAGTGGAGACGAGGTGATAAAATTGATAATTATATATCAGTAGTTAATATTGGTAATTTAGAAAAAGATATACTTAAAGAAGCACTAAAAACTATAAATAAATTTAAAAAATTGCTCTCTTATCATTTTCATCTTAATACGGTTAGCTAGATGCTTGATAAGATAAAACAGCACTTTAATAGAAAAAATTTAAAAGATAAAGAATTTGCTTTTCTTTTTGATGGAGTTCATAAAGATGAGATAGTAGTTTATGATTGTGAAACAACTGGATTAAATACAAAAACAGATAATATTATATCTATAGGTGCTGTTAAGATAAAAGGCGATAAAATATTAATCAATGAAGCGATTCATATATTTATTAAACAAGAGGAGGAGATAAGTCATAAGAGTATCACTATTCATCAAATAAGAAATTGTGATTTAAAAGGAGCAATTCCTGTTAATGAAGCAATTGAGAGATTTTTGTATTATATAGGTAATAGGAAGCTAGTTGGCTACTATCTTGAGTTTGATATAGCTATGATAAACAGGTATATTAAACCAATGTTTGGTATCACTTTACCTAATAAAAGAGAGGAAGTTTCAGCAATTTATTTTGATAAAAAGATAGCTAGAATTCCTCAGGGAAATATAGATTTGAGGTTTGATACAATCTTAGAAGATTTGAATTTACCAAGACTTCAAGCTCATGATGCATTAAATGATGCAATCATGACAGCAATGATGTATCTAAAGTTACAACATACAAGAAAATTAAATTAAAACAGGAGAGTGAGATGAGTGAAATTTTTAAACCAAAAAAAGAGAAATTTAATAAGCCATTAATACAAAATATGTGCGAATACCAAGATTTAGTAGATGAATTTGATAAAGATTATGAGGGAACATGGGCAAAATTTGCTGATGAAAAGATTGATTGGTTTAAGCCTTATGATAAAGTTTTAGATGAATCAAATGCACCATTTTATAAGTGGTTCAGTGGTGGAGAGATGAATGTAGCTCATCAGTGTGTTGATAGACATCTTGATACTAAAAAGAATAAAGCTGCGATTATCTTTGAAGGTGATAATGGCTACCAGAGAATTTTAACATATAGAGAGTTAGCTTATGAAGTTAATAAAACTGCTAATATGTTTAAAAATCAGTTTGATGTTAAAAAAGGTGATAGAGTTGTAATCTATATGCCAATGATTCCTGAATCTGCTGTTGTAATGTTGGCTTGTGCAAAAATTGGAGCAATTCACTCTATTGTTTTTGGTGGTTTTTCTTCTGAAGCATTACGAGATAGAATTATTGATGCTGAGGCGAAATTAGTTGTTACTGCTGATGGAGCGTATCGAAAAGGTAAACCATATATGTTAAAGCCTGTTGTAGATAAGGCATTAGAATCTGGTTGTGAATGTGTTAAGAAAGTGTGTATTGTTGAGCGAAATGGTGAAAATATTCACTGGGAGGCTGGAAGAGATTACTCTTATAATGAATTAGTAAAAAATGAATCTCCAAAATGTGAAGCAGAGCCTATGGATAGCGAAGACCCACTATTTCTATTATATACTAGTGGTAGTACAGGAAAACCAAAAGGTGTTCAACATTCAAGTGCAGGATATATTTTATGGGCTCAAATGACTATGGAATGGGTATTTGATATTCAAGAAAATGATACATATTGGTGTACTGCTGATATTGGTTGGATTACAGGTCATACATACATCGTATATGGACCATTAGCAGCAGGTGCAACAACTGTAATGTTTGAAGGTGTTCCAACATTCCCTGATGCTGGAAGATGTTGGAAAATGGTAGAGGAGTATCAGATTAATCAATTTTATACAGCTCCTACGGCAATTAGATTACTTCATAAAATGGGAGAAAATGAGCCTGATAAATATGATTTAAGCTCTCTTAGAATATTAGGAACTGTTGGAGAGCCAATTGACCCTCCTGCTTGGAAATGGTATTATGAAAAAATTGGTGGTGGTAATTGTTCTATTGTTGATACATATTGGCAAACAGAAACAGGTGGACATGTAGTATCTCCACTTCCTGCTGCAACTCCAATTAAACCAGCTTGTGCAACTTTTCCACTTCCTGGAATTAGTGCTGAAGTTATTGAAGATGATGGCACACCAACAGAGATTGGAGAAAAAGGGCTTTTATGTATCACTAAGCCATGGCCAAGTATGATAAGAACTATTTGGAATGATGACGAAAGATTTAAAAAGTCATATTTTGGTGATTGTACAAAAGATGGAAAACCTGTTTACTTCTCTGGTGATGGTGCAATGATGGATGAAGATGGATATATCACTATTACTGGTAGAACGGATGATGTTATAAATGTAAGTGGTCATAGAATGGGAACTGCAGAAGTTGAAGCAGCTATTAAAAAACATGATAATGTTGCATCCGTTGCTGTTGTTGGAAAACCTCATGAGATTAAGGGTGAAGGGATTTTTGCTTATATCGTTTTAAAATCTGTTCCAATACAACATAAAGATGATGTAGCTGGTGAGTTTGAAACAATGAAAGATATAAATGCTATAATTAAAGCAGAGATTGGTGCAATCGCTCTTTGTGATGCTATGGTATTTGTGCCAGATTTACCAAAAACTAGAAGTGGTAAAATTATGAGAAGAATCTTAAGAAGTTTAGTTAAAGGTGAAAAAATCACACAAGATACATCTACACTAGAAGACCCAAGTATTGTTGGAATTATAGAAGATATATTAAAATAAATAATAAAAAAAAGGATATAGATGGCACATATAGATTTACAAGAGTTTGAGAATATGACACCTGCAATTCAAGAAAAAGCGAAACCAATTTTGGATAAAACTGGGGAATTGGGAGATATATTTAAACTAATGGCGTTAGATGAGAATATATATATGGCAACAGATGGTATGGTTCAAGGCTACTTACTCAATAAAACCCATCTATCATATGATATTAAAGAGTCTATTGCCCTTTTAATATCTATAGAAAATGGATGTAAAATGTGTGTAGATGTACATAAAAAGATTGCTAAAATGCTTGGTATGAGTGATAAAAGAGTAGAAGAACTACTTCAAGGAGTAGATGCTATTGATACAACAGATAGCGAAAAAGAGCTTTTGAAATTTTGTATTAAAGCATCTAAAAAAGATAACTATAAAATCCAAAAAGATGAGATAACGAATCTTAAAACTTTGGGATATAGTGATTTACAAATATTAGAAGCAGTTGCAATTACTGGATATTTTAACTATATTAATACTCTTTCAAATGTATTTGGATTGGGAGAGTAAAGTTAATTATTTAATCCAACCCATAAATGAATGAGATTAATTTGTTTTTTTGATATGCAATTATGAGAAGAGGAGTATCTAGCCATTTTTATAGTTTGCTTTTCTTCTCTCAGTTTATCATTAATCGTCCAGACTATATCAACAGTAGATGAAGTCTTTATCTCTTCATCTTATCTCTTTTAAATTTTTTCTATTGTGGGAACTTAGCTTATTTATTGTATAATTTTTTAAGAGGATTTTATATGCAAACTTTAACCATAAAAATTCAAGATAAAAATTAGATATGAAAATTAATTGTTCACAAAGGTTATATAATAATAATAAAATATATTAAAATAATAATAAAATATATTAAAACTGACATTCATCACCCCTATAAACTTAAAGTAATATAATAAGAAATAAATATATATATTAGGAATATACCATCTGTTTTACAAAAATAAATAAAATAAAAACAAAAAAATTAGGACATCTAGGC
>JAMOOQ010000017.1 GCA_027100635.1 Campylobacteraceae bacterium
ACTCTTTATCTACAATGATAAAAAAACTATATAAAATATTAACACAAATAAAAAAGAAGTAACTGAAAATTCTCTAAAGCAGATAGAATCAATAGCATCATCAATCCTAGCAATGACTGGAAGGGTCACAATGTTAGGAATCTCAAGATGGAATGATGCCATTAGCTATAAAACTATAAAGAGATTTTTTGACAATAAACTGAATTGGTTAAGTATAAATTATCAGATAATTAAACCAAAACTTGGCGAAAATATAATTTTAGTGGCAGATGAAAGTACAATTAGCAAGTTTCTAAAATATAGTGTAAATGATATTAAATCTCTCTTCAGAACAGAGAAATATACTAGAGAAGTATTAAAATTATATGGGGAAAAAGTGGATGATATTTTAATTAATGAGGCAATTTGGAGAGTTTCGGCATTTTCGATGATTCATGGAGATGTGGCTTGATGATTTTGGGTTTTTTTGGCTAAGGTGTTGCTATCTCTATACTATTATTAAACCAACTTTCAAATATATCATAACTTATAGCTTTTTTAATAGATAAAAACTTTTTTAACTCTTTATCTCTAATTTTGCTAAAACTATAAGTTGGTATTCCCTCATTATTTAACCCTTTAAGTTCTCTAATCTCTTTTTCTAATTGTTCTATTCTTTCTAATTCGCTCATCTTCACTCCTTGTTAGTCACATCTTTAATTCCAACTCAAAACTAAAAATAATAAATTAGATTAATTATATTATAAAATCAGTAATTAAATCGTTTGTTAAAAGAGACTTCTGTATAATACAATTAAAAAAGGTATATTATGGCAAAGATATTTACAGACCATAAGGATAGATGGCTTACAGGGATTGGACTTTTAATGCTTGTTGGTTTTATAGGGTGGATTGACAACTTTTTTACAATGTGGTTATTTTTGGGAGTAGTTTATATTATTGCATTTTATGAAGCTATGCAACTGTTTAGATTGGCGTCTTCTTCTATGTATTTTTGGGCTGTTGCACTTTGGTTAATTGCATATTTTTATCCAAATCCAGATGATCTATTCTTTTTGATAGCTATAATATTTGGTTCTCTTGTTGCCTTTACGAAAAACTTTAATCCACGACTTTTATTACCATTCTTATATCCAGCTAGTGGAGTTTTATTCTTTTTGGTAATATATCAAGATTATGGAATAGAGGCTATGGTTTGGCTTTTAGTTGTTGTAGCTATGACAGATGTTGGAGCATTTTTTACAGGTAAGGCTATTGGTTCTCATCAATTTTGTGCAACATCTCCAAATAAAACTTGGGAAGGTGTAATTGGTGGTGTGTTATTTGCAACTATTGCTGGTACTTATGCAGGTTTATTTATGATTGAATGGTATTTGTCTTTTCTAATCAGTTTTCTTGTTGCTGTATCATCTATATATGGAGACCTTTTTGAAAGTTTTTTAAAACGAAGAGCAGGAGTTAAAGATAGTGGAGATATTTTGCCTGGGCATGGTGGAGTGCTTGATAGAATAGATGGTTATCTTTTTGGTGCAATTGTAATGGTGATTTTGCTTAGAGCAATTAATTAGATTATGAATAATAGCATCGTCTTACTTGGTTCTACTGGTTCTATTGGAGTTAATACTCTTCTTATCGCCTCTAAATATACTTATAAAGTAGAGGCTCTTGTGGCTGGTGATAATATTGAATTACTTAACAAACAAATAGAGATATATAAGCCAAAATTTGTAGGAATTAGAGATGAAAAAAAGGCTTATTTAGTAAATCATAATGATATTTATATAGGTAATAATGGTATAGAAGAGATTATAGAAAAATCTCAAAGTAAAACAGTAGTAAATGCGTTAGTTGGTTACGCAGGAGTTTTACCTACCATTAAAGCAATTAAAATGGATAAAAAAATAGCACTTGCAAACAAAGAATCTCTTGTGGTTGCAGGGGAATTTATAGATACAACAAATATCACTCCAATAGATAGCGAACATTTTGGACTATGGTATCTATTAGATAAAAAACCTCTTAAAAAATTGATTATTACAGCAAGTGGTGGAGCATTTAGAGATTGGGATATAGATAAAATGAAAGATGCCAAATTTAGTGATGCACTAAAACATCCAAATTGGTCAATGGGTAATAAAATCACAATTGATAGTGCTACAATGACAAATAAACTATTTGAACTTTTAGAGGCTAAATGGCTTTTTAATAGCAGAAATATAGATGCAATCATAGAAAAAAAATCAATAATTCATGCTTTAGTTGAGTTTAAAGATGGTTCTACAACTGCTCATTTTGCAGGGGTTGATATGAAACTTCCAATTGCTTATGCACTTAATCAAAAAGTTGAAGATGAGATATTGGCTCATATTGATTTACTTAAAATGGGTGCAATAGAGTTTAAAGAGATAGAAGAAGAGAGATACCCAATATGGCAAATCAAAGATGATATTCTAGCAAATCCCCATTTAGGAGTTGTGGTAAATGCTTCTAATGAAGAGGCTATAAAATTATTTTCACAAGAAAAATGTAAGTTTTTTGAGATGAGTGATATAATATTAGATTGTTATCAAAAATTTGATAAGATTAAGGCGAATAATATAGAAGATATAATCTTAATAGATAAAGAGGTGAGAGAGTATATAAGGCTTGATAAATGATTAAGCCTATTTTAGTTTTTTTTCTTATTTTAACAAACCAAACTATCGCTAAAGATGATTTTATATCTGATTATGAATATGGTGAGATGTTGTATAATAATCCAAGAGGGATAAGCTGTACTAGTTGCCATGGAGATTATGCACAAGGTAAAAAAATAGTTGAATATCATAATACAAATGGTAAAAGAGTGATTGTAAAAGGTAATGATATACGTAATATTAGCCTTGAAAAATTACATAAAAGTTTAAATAAAAATCATAAAATTATGCCACGATATTATCTTGCAAATAAAGAGGTAATGGCTATTTATAAATATATTAAAGAGAAAAACCGTAGACTTAAAACTCCAAAAGTTGTAATTGAAGATGAGACCACACTAATATATCATGGTGATGGTCTCGAAAAAAATATAGATTATGTTAGATAATAATTATATTTTCTGGTTGAATCTGTTTTTCAACCTCTTGCATATCAAATTTATTATTTAATAATTCTTTCATATCATCAAATAGTGGTGCAATAAATTGCATCTTTTTACCTGTTGATGGGTGGATTAAATATAGTATATAAGCATGAAGTTGAACACGATTATTTTTATCTCTTTTATCGCTAAATCCATAAAGTTCATCACCAATAATATGTCTTCCTAAGTGAGCAAGATGAACTCTGATTTGATGTGTTCTACCTGTGTATAATTTTGCCGAGATGAGTTCTCTTTTATCAATTTTTGACAATGATAATTTTCTAAATAAACTTTTTGCCTCTTTACCATTATTAAGAACAGTCATTTTTAATCTATTTGCTTGACTTCTTCCTATTGGTTGATTCACAACTATATTATCTTTTAACGGGCAATCAATTATTGCAAGATAATATCTTCCCATACTTTTATCTTGAAGTTGTTCACTTAATTTTTGATGTGCTGTATTATTTTTAGCAACAACCAAAGCACCAGTGGTTTCTTTATCTATCCTATGTACAATTCCATGTCTCTCTTCTCCTGAAATAGTAGATAGTGAAATTCCTTTGTGAATCAACCAATCTACAAGAGTTGCTTCTTTAACACTTGGAGCTGGATGAATTATAACTCCACTTGGTTTATTTACCACCAAAATATCATCATCTTCATATAAAATCTCTACATCAAAGTTCACATCTAATGCTTCTTTTTTTGTAGCTTCTTTAAATTCATACTTAATAGTATCATCAATTTTTATCTTATAGCTAGACTTACTAATAGTTTTACCATTAACTTTTACTAACTCATCACAAATAAGCTTATCAACTTGATTTCTACTCTGGTTAATCTCTTTAGATAAGATTTTATCTAACCTTCCACTCTCACTAGATGTAAAACTTTGCATATTATCTTCTTAATTTTATAGAAATTTTACAATTTAGATTTGAAATACCAACTTAATTAATGAACTTATAAGTATAATATTATTATAATGCAATTATAACTTTAGAATATATATATTACAATATAAAATATATAACTACAATCTACAAAAAATAAACCTACCTAAAATATAAGAGGACTTAATGAGCGAAAATAAAAAAATGAATGCAAATCACAATACTAGAAAAAATAGAACACATATACCAGTTGAAGGGCATAAAATAGAAGAGCTTCAAAATAGACCACTATCTGAGTTAGTAATAATAGCTAAAGAATTAAAAGTAGAGAATCCAAATGAATTTCAAAGAAAAGATTTAATATTTGAGATTTTAAAAAATCAGGTTTCTCAAGGTGGATTTATTCTATTTACAGGTATTTTAGAAGTTATGCATGATGGTTATGGATTTTTGCGTTCAGTTGATGGTAATTTTGCAAACTCAAGAAATGATACTTATGTAAGTGCAACACAAATTAGAAGATTTTCTTTAAGAAATGGTGATATTGTAACTGGACAAGTTCGTTCTCCAAAAGATCAAGAGAAATATTATGCACTTTTAAAAATAGAAGCAATCAATTATCTTGCACCTGAGAAATCAAAGCAAAGACCACTTTTTGAAAATTTAACACCACTTTATCCAACAGAAAAGTTAAAACTTGAATATGAACAAATGAGATTAACAGGAAGAACACTTGACCTATTTACTCCAATAGGAAAAGGTCAAAGAGCATTAGTTGTAGCACCTCCACGAACTGGTAAAACAGAACTTTTAAAAGAGTTAGCTCATGGAATTACAGCAAATAATCCTGATGCTTCGTTGATGGTTTTACTTGTTGATGAGAGACCTGAAGAGGTTACAGATATGCAAAGATCAGTAAAAGGTGAAGTTTATAGCTCTACATTTGATCTTCCTGCTCAAAACCATGTAAGAACTGCTGAGATGGTAATAGAAAAAGCAAAAAGAAGAGTAGAACTTGGTATGGATGTTATAATTTTATTGGATTCTATCACAAGATTAGCAAGAGCATATAATACAGTAACACCTAGTTCAGGAAAAGTTTTAAGTGGTGGTGTTGATGCAAATGCTTTACATAAACCAAAAAGATTTTTTGGAGCAGCAAGAAATATAGAAGATGGTGGAAGCCTTACAATCATTGCAACTGCTTTAGTTGATACTGGAAGTAAAATGGATGAAGTTATTTTTGAAGAGTTTAAAGGTACAGGTAATTCAGAAGTGATTCTAAATCGTAATGTATCTGAAAGAAGAATTTATCCTGCTATTGATGTTACAAAATCAGGAACAAGAAAAGAGGAGCTATTAAGTGATGCTGTAACTCTTCAAAGAGTGTGGGCATTAAGAAATGCTATGCAAAATATGGAAGAGATTGAAGCTCTTAAATTCCTATTTAGCAAAATGAAAAAAACAAAAACAAACGAAGAATTCTTATCTTTAATGAACAGTAATTAATATTTTTATTAACAAATAAAGTTAAAGATGAGAGTAGGTGTATTTGATAGTGGTGCTGGTGGTCTCAGTGTTGTAAAGGCTCTTTTAGAAGAGGGTCTATTTGAAGAGATTATATATTATGGAGACACAGCTAGAGTTCCTTATGGTACAAAAGATAATAATACTATAGTCAGATACTCTCTTGAAGCAATTGAATTTTTTAATAATTTTAATATAGATTTACTGATAACTGCTTGTAATACAGTAAGTGCTTATGCATTACCTCAAATGCGTAAGCAAAGTTATTATGATATAATTGGTGTTATTGCTTCAGGTATAGAGGCTCTTGAAAATAGAGGTCTAACAAAAAATTCTAATATACTTATTATCGCTACAAAATCAACAATCACATCACAAAGGTATCAAAAAGAGATAAAAGAATTGGGATATAATAATATATCGGCAATTGCCACAGGATTATTTGTTCCAATTGTGGAAGAGGGTCTCTTTGAAGGTAAAATCTTGGATGAGGTTATGGAGTATTATTTTAAAGATTTAAAAACTCCAGATGCAATAATTCTAGGATGTACACACTTTCCATTAATATCAAATGCAATCTCTAATTATTTTAATAACACTCCCATACTTATACACTCTGGTGAAGCTATAGTTCAACATCTTAAAAGCAAATTTAATATTAAAAACTCTTTTAAAGAGACCAAACTTAATATCTATGCTTCTGATAATGTAGATGGTTTACGAAAAATTGCGAATAGTTGGTTATCTTAAAACTTTAGAAGCTATTGTTGTGTTTAGAAAATAGGATTTAATTATTTTCTTATTGTTTTGGAGGTGAATATTTTTAAGATTAGTTGGTGTAGCTTATGAATTCTTAATCTCATCTGATTTATATCCTCATTTAAATCTTTGGTATAAGTTTAATAACTTATTTTTTATCTTATTGGTTTATTATTGGACTAAATGCCTTGGTTCCTACACTTATGATATTACCTATTTTTAGGCTCTTTGCCTCATTAGTACTTACCACCACTTCAACTAACTGTTGTCCAATAGAGATAATAGCAATATAAATTACATCAACTTTAATTATATCTAAAAGTTCACCCTCAAAAGAAAACTTTTGACTTCCATTAGTTTTAAGTAAAACTTTTTTTGCATCTCCATCATCTATAATTTTACCTTGATTTAACACTATCACACGGTTGCTAAGTCTATAAATTTCACTAGGGTCATGACTAACCATAATTGTAGTTGTTTTAAACTCTTTATGAAGTGTTAGTATCTCATTTTGTAATTTTGTTCTCATTGCAGGGTCAAGTGCAGAAAGAGGTTCATCCATCAATAAAAGTTTTGGTTTATTCATTAAAGCTCTACACAAACTTACTCTTTGTTTTTGTCCACCACTAAGAGAATTAGGCAATCTATTTTTTAATTGACTTAGTTCTGTAATTTTTAATAAATAATTAGCTAACTCTCTATCTTTTTTAACAAATAATAAATTATTTTCTACACTCATATTAGAAAATAGTGCATAATCTTGAAATACAAATCCTATCTCTCTTTTTTGAGGAGCTAAGATTTTTTTATTATCAAGCCAAATTTTATCATTAATTTTAATCACTCCACTAGCATCTTCTAGCCCTGCTAATATCCTAAGTAAAGTTGTTTTACCACTGCCACTAAGTCCAGTTAAAGCTACAAAATCACCCTGAGCTATCTTAAGATTTATCTTTAAATTCATCTCTCCATTAGAGCCATATAATTTTTTATTTATATCTATTTTGAGCATTAGATTACCCCTAGTTATTTAAGTTAAAGAAAAAGATTAAAATATTTTTTTGAAATATGGTGATCACGATTGGACTTGAACCAACGACTTCCACCATGTCAAGGTGGCACTCTACCACTGAGTTACGCGATCTTTTTAAATAGAACAGAATTTTAGCCAAAAATTACTTATATTTTGTATAATATTCATAAAGGGATATAAAACTTATGAAATATCTCAATATTAATGATAGAAAAAAAATACTTTAAATGATATCAGAACAGATGTAAATCCGATGAGATTAAGAATTCATAAACCACACCAACCAACGACTCAAATTCATTAAATCCTCTCTTTCCAGAAGTATGCACAATAGCTCGTTTACTTCCATTATTATCAGATTGTATTTAGATTAAAGTATGTTTTAGAGTAGATAATACACTATATGAAGCTAAAAATTTAGGCAGAAATAGAGTGCGTATAAATAATGATAAATTAAACTTTAAAAGATATAATTAAAAAAGGAGAGTAGGATGGTCATACAACTAAATATAGAAGATGAAAGATTAGCTGGAAAAATTTCTGAGTATATAGATGCAAAACATAAAGCAGTCAATGAATTAATGATTGAAGCATTAGAAAACTTTTTTAGTACAACTAAATCACCACTAAACTATCAAGTTGAAGATATAGATAAAAACTCATCGGTTATTGATTTTGGATTGAATGATGAGGTAGAGGATATAAAGCTATTTCAAGATATTGATGATGTTGAAAGTTATTCTCAAGAGTTACGAAATAATGCTTGGAAATAAAAAAGGTTTTGATAAAATTAAGTAGTTTTTAAATGGCACAAAAATATTAAATAGCGTTAAAAATATTATCAGTAAAGGAGATATAGTATGAAATTTTTAATTCAAGAAAATGAAAGTCTTTACCTAGAGTTTAAATATGAATGGTATTGGAAAAATAATGAGAAGGGAACGGTAAAACAATGGGGTGAATTTTTAAAAGATTTTGTTGCATTAGTAAATTGCTATATTGATTATGTGGATAGTACTAAATATTTGATAATTGGAATAGACGAGAATGAGACTACTTTAGAAAAAAGAATTATAGATACTAGGGATTTTAACTTAGATATTTTACAAGAAAAAATTCTAAATAATTTAAATAAATACTTTCGTTCAGAAGATTTAGATAGTTGTGATTACTCTAATTTTACATTAAAATATTATTCATTTGAAAGTAAACAAATTTTAGTAATAGAAATCAAACCAACAAAAAGTCTTTTAATTTTAAAAAAAGATTTACAAGATAAAAATAGAACTGAAAAAGAAAATAATGTATTTATTAGAGGATTAAAATCAAATAATGAGCCTGAAGTTTTAAATGCTTCACCTGAAATTTTAGAAGAACTAAAGAAAAAAATAAAGAATTACAAAACTGTATTAGAAAAAGAAGAGAAAAAAGAAAAGAGTATAGAAAAAACAGTTAATTTATATGTTCAAAATAGGCAAGGTTTTTCATTGGGAAATCCTACAAAAGAAAAAAATTGGAAAGAGAATATTTTATATGAAATATTTCCTGTAAAATCTGACATTTCTAATATTGATTTTATTTATATTTATGATAAAACAAGCCAACAAAAAACTTATGATCATTTAAAAGAAAAAAATCTTTTAGATAAAGAAGCTCAAAGATGGATATTAATTGATAATGGTTTGAATAAAGATTTAGAAGGAATAAAAAGAAAATTTGAAGCAAAAAAAATATATTCTTTAGATGAATTTGCATTAAAACATTTATATGGAGATTATCTAACTGACTCTATATATCATGATGGAAATTTTAAGAAGCAAAAACAGATACAAAACTTTATTGAACCATATACTACAGATATTAAAAATCAAAAAAATGCATTAACTATTTTATCTGAATGGTTTGATACACCACTTAAACCATTAATGGTTATCAAAGGTTCAGGAGGTATAGGAAAAACTACATTAGTAAGATATTTTTTGGATAAATTATTTACAGAAAATAAAAAAGATAACATACAATCTAAAATACTTTTTATTGATTCAAAAGAAATTATTAATGAAATTTCAAAACAAGGTAAAGTTAATAATGTATATGACTTTTATGAAGCATTAGCAAAAACAAAAGAACTTTCTAAAAGATTTAATAAAGAGTTATTAGAACTATCAATAGATAATGGTAATTTACTTATTGTACTAGATGGAATTGATGAAGTTATTGCAAAACTAGGTAATAATTTTGATATTGAGAACTTTATTAAAACAATTTATAGTCATTACTCTATGGGAAATGAAAAAAGTAAAATAATAATCACTTGTAGAGATTATTTTTGGGATAGTAAAATAAATACTATACATAATATTAATAAATTAGAATTAAAAGCATTTAATTTGGAACTAACAAAAAAATTATTTTTAAAAGAGTTTGAAAATAATTCTAAAGCATTTAAAAAATGTATAACTTATGCAGAAGAATTTGCATTATCTTCTAATAGTGAAAAAGAAGAGGGTATATACCTCCCTTACATATTAGATGTAATTATGGATATGGTTAAACAACAAAAAGAGCTAGGAAGTATTAATAAGCAAGATATTACTAGTAATTTACTTAATCTAGAAATCACTAATGATTATTTTGTAGGTAGAATTTGTAATAGAGAAATTCAAAAACTTAGTAATTTAGAAATAGATTTTCAATTAAAATTTTTTATGAATTTGGCTCTTAATTTTAATGGTGCTTGTAATGGAAAAAGTATAGAAGATTTATTTAATGATACTGATATACAAGTAACAGAAAAATTAATTGAAATATTCAAAGGACATCCTTTGATTTCTTATCAAAATGAAACACTTTCTTTTAGATATGATTTTTTTAGAGAATATTTTTTAAATTTATATATAAGTGATTTTTTTATAAAAAAATATCCTGAAAAAATATCTGATAAACTAAAAAAAATTATAAATGAATATATTAGGTATGATAATAGTTTTACTAAATATATTTGTAATAGAATTAATTTTAATGATGACTTTAAAATATTTATTATGGAACTAATTGACATATTTATCAAAAATTTAAAATCTACGGAGAATATAGAGTCAAGAGAGTTAATATCATCTATGATTATTTTATCATTAGTTGCATTAAGAGAATCTAACTTAAAAAATGATATAGAAACAAGAACATTATTATTAAGTGAAATCTTACCAGATAATTTAGAATACTTAACCTTAATAAATCTTTTTGGTGAGACTTCTGAAAATCCTATATTTGATTTTAAAAATCAAGAAATCAACAATGCTTGGTTTGATAACTATCAATATTTTTGGGAATGTAATATTAATAATACAAAATTTTATAAGAGTACTTTTAAACATTTAAATCCACGAGATGGAATAAATATAGCAAAGATAGATAAAGATTTATTTAATGACTGTAATACCCTAGGAATAGAAAGTTTATTAAATAAAAATAATGCAGAAAATAATGATAAAGAAGACAAAATTAAAATTAAAATTATAAAAATTTTTAAAGTTTTTGAGCAAGGTGGTACATTTAAACATCAAAAAATAGATAATGTTAGAAGTAAAACAGAAACTAAAATTCTTGATGTATTAATAAAGAATAAAGTAATTACACCTTATATAAACCCTAAAAAACCAACAATGCAACAATATAAAGTAAGTGATAATTATTATGATTTTATAAAAATACTTGACCAAAGTGGTACAAGTGTAGAGATGGAGAAAATATTAAAAATGTTTAAAAAATAAGGTGTATGAAGAAAAACCTCAAATAGAATATACAAAGGAATACAAAATATGAACAATAAAAAAGATTTTGAAAAAAAACTAAAAATATACTATTATAAAATAAAAGGAACAAAAAATGCAAACTATAACACTACCTCAAATACAGATAGATAACTCAATTCTAGTCTCTCTAAAATCTTCTAGTGAAGAGTTGGCTTATAAGATGAAACTTTATACAGCTATTACTCTGTATCAAAAAAGACAACTCTCTCTTGGTAAGTCTGCTCAATTCTTGAATATGGATAGATTGAGCTTTATAGAACTACTTAGGCAAGATAATATACCAATATTTGACTATTCAGATAGAGAGATGAGTGAAGTTTTTGATGATGCTGATGATTTGGTGGATATTCTCAAATGATAGTGGTATCAAATGCTACACCCATTATTTCATTAGCTTCCATTGGAAAAATAGATATATTAAAACATTTTTTTGATAAAGTTTATATACCACAAGCTGTTTATGATGAGATAAAATCAAAAAAGGCGTTCGGTTACCAAGAGATTGATGATGATTTTTTTCAGGTAGAGCATATCAAAGATGAATTTGCACAAAATATACTCTTGAATGATTTGGATTTGGGAGAGGCACAAACCATTGTTTTAGCTAAAGAGATAAGTGCTGATATTGTTTTGATAGATGAAACTATTGGTTATAATCTTGCTAAATCACAAAAGTTAAATGTCAAGAGAACTTTATCTTTTTTGATAGCTTCAAAGAAAAAAGGTTATATTCATGAAGTTAGACCTTTACTTGATGAGATGATTGAAAAGGGACGGTGGATTAGTCGCAAAGTTTATAGAGATGTTTTAAACTTTTGTGACGAATAACGAATGTCAAGAAGTTTTTTTATGACTAAGAATCTACAATCAAACAACAAAGTCAAAAAATGAAAATATTCGTACCTCCAATAAAATCACAAGGGATTAAAACAAAATTAGTGCCTTGGATAAAAGATATAGTGCCAAAAGAGATTAAGGGTAGATGGATTGAGCCATTTATGGGAACTGGAGTGGTGGCTTTTAATATTCGTCCTGATAGAGCTATACTTTGTGATAGCAATCCTCATCTGATTAATTTTTATAATGCTATTAAAGATGGGAGTATTAACCCAAATATAGTAAGAGCTTTTTTGGAAGAGGAGGGTAATAAACTACTAACTATTGAAGATTATTATTATGAAGTTAGGAAACGGTTTAATGAAAAGCATAACCCTTTGGATTTCTTATTTATTAATAGGGCTGGGTTTAATGGAATGATACGATTTAATAAAAAAGGTGGGCATAATGTACCTTTTTGTAAGAAGCCAAATCGTTTTGCCAAATCTTATGTGACTAAAATTGTAAATCAAGTGGATAATATAGATAAAATTATTAGAAGTAGTGATTATCTGTTTATATATCAAGACTTTAGAGAGACTATAAAAATGGCAAATAAAGATGATGTTATCTATTGTAACCCTCCATATATTGATAGATATGTGGATTATTATAATGGTTGGAATGAGGATGATGAGAATAGTTTAAATGCGTTGTTAGATAGTTTTGAGGGTAAGTTTATCTTATCTACTTGGCATAGTAATAAATATAGAGATAATGAGTATCTTAAAACTATTTGGAAAAAATTTAATTTATTAATGAGGGAACATTTTTACCATTTAGGAGGGAGTGAGAATAATAGAAACTCTATGCTTGAAGCGTTGATATTAAATCATAAACCACCTATAATTGAGGATAAAAAAGTCTTTGTCCAACAATCATTATTTTAATTTTAAATATTTTTAGTTAGAGTGCTAAATTTCTGTCAATAGGTAATTTAAATTTTAGGAAGGGAATTAAAAACGAGTACTATGTATATTTCGGGTAGATTTAGTGTTGCTTCTCTTATGAGGCTTGTTTTGGCTTATTCTATTTATAAGGGTGGAAAGCTATTAAATATTAATAAAAAAAGGAAAATTAAAAATGTTAGATAATAAAATTGAAGATATAACGAAAAAAATAAAGCTATTAGAGGCAGAACTAGAAGAGGAGTTTAGAAACAAACATAAAGAATTTTTTTATACAATAGAAAATAAGAAAATTAAATTTCAAGAAAATATTATAAAAGAGGGAAAAATGACTGTGATACATTCAATAAAATATTTAGCATCTTTTCCCATAGCTACGATTTTAACTATTCCTTTTATTTGGGCTATGATGATACCTGCATTATTAGCTGATATATTAGTAACAATTTATCAATTTGTATGTTTTCCTATATATAAAATACCAAAAGTAAAAAGAAAAGATTATGTAATAATAGATAGATATAATTTATTTTATTTAGATGGTATTGAAAAAATAAATTGTTGGTATTGTGAATATTTTAACGGTGTTATTGCTTATGTAAGAGAGATAAGTGCAAGAACTGAGCAGTTTTGGTGTCCAATAAAACATTCACAGCCACCAAAAGAGAAACACTCGAGATATGATAATTTTTTTGATTATGGTGATTATCTGAAATATAGAGAAGAGTTGGAAAAGAGAAGAACAAATTTTGAAGATATTGAGGTTAAATAGATGCTCAAAAAATCTAAAATTATATAAGGAGAAAAAGTGAATAATCGAAAAACTATATCATTAGTTCTAGGAAGTGGAGGGGCTAGAGGTTATGCCCATATTGGCGTGATTAATGAGCTTGAAAAACAAGGCTACAAGATAGAGTCAATAGCAGGTTCGTCTATGGGTGCATTGATTGGTGGACTTTATGCTACGGATAAACTTCAAGAGTTTGAAGAGTGGGTTTTAAGTCTTGATTATTATGAGATATTTAAGCTTATTAGTTTCTCTTCAAAAAGTGGAGGTATTGTAGATGCTCAAAAGGTTTTTGATAAATTAAAGGTATTGATGGGTGATATTCAGATAGAGGATTTACCCATCAAATATAGAGCAGTAGCTACCGATTTGAATACTCAAAAAGAGGTTCTGTTTGAAAAAGGAAGCTTGATAGATGCTATTAGAGCTTCGGTTGGTATCCCTACCATCTTTGCACCTATTTTAAAAGATGAGATGATACTTATAGATGGAGGAGTGCTAAATCCATTGCCTATAAATAGTGTGTTAGATGATGATACAGATTTGACCATTGCTGTTAATTTGGATGCTAATATTCCAAACCATTATAATATAATAATTCCTGATAAACAAAAGAGCAGAGAGGAGTTGCTTTATGAAAAGTTTGGTCGTTTGATGGATAAAGCACAAGCGATGCTTCCTCCTGATTTGCTTAATATTATCAATGAGACTATGGCAAAAAGAGGTAAAAAGAGTAAAGAGAATGAGTTTAAAAGACAAGATATTTTTTTCATATTGAGTAAAACTTTAGATACTGCCCAAAGTGTACTATCACTCTACTCAATGCAAAAACAAAAAGCTGATATAGTGATAGATATACCACGAGATAGTTGTGAGTTTTATGAGTTTACTAAAGCTTATGAGATGATAGAGATTGGGAAGATGGCGACAAAAGAGAAGTTATAGAAAAAATATTTCCATTGTGCCTCTTAAGTAACAGACAAACATTCTAAAATCTTATATACTTTGAATATTGGATATAAAAATTCAAAATAAAAGATTAAAAAAAAGTAACTAATCATCCCTAAATACTAAAAAATACTTTCCCCTGAAATGATTTGAACCATCCTGATATTTTAACTTTCACTTTTAGGAATGGTCTCTTAATTTATAAGCCAAGCAAAGTTGTTCGCTATTTGCAACAAGTGGGTTATAACCGACATTCATCACCCCTCTAAACTTAAACTAATATAAAACAACTAATCATAAAACTCTTCATAATCATCCCCTAAGCACTCCAAAATAATCTTATGATTTTCATTAAAATAGTCCAATTGAGCCCCTCCTTCAAATAAAATTAAAACCACAGAGAAAAAATATTGAAAAACCCATCTCATAGTAGGATTTGATATTGGTTTTCCCTTCTGATTTGGAAAAGTTAGGTGATTTTTCTTCATATTTTTGCGA
>JAMOOQ010000018.1 GCA_027100635.1 Campylobacteraceae bacterium
GACTCAATTGGATTATTTTAATGAAAATCATGAGATTATTTTGGAGTGCTTAGGGGATGATTATGAAGAGTTTTATGATTAGTTGTTTTATATTAGTTTAAGTTTAGAGGGGTGATGAATGTCGGGAGTTACAATTATTGTCATTGTATATTAAAGTGCATTGAGTTTTTTAAAATTAGATTCCCAGTCAAGCTGAGAATGACGGTTGTGTTTGACTGAGAATGACGGTTATGTTTGACTGAGAATGATGGTTGTTTGTTATTCCGTGCTTGACACGGAATCTAAAAATGATATAAACCTATTAGACATATTGTAACTCTTTAGGTTTTTTATCTTTTCTGATTATTTTTCTAACTTTGCTGATACCTTCGCCAGTACCAACAAAAAGAAGTTTTGATTCAGGAAGAATTGTAAGTGTTGCTGATGGCATTGGTATAAACTTATTATCTTTATATTTTATACCTATAATAGTAACATTTGCAATATCTCTAAAATTTGCGTCTTTTATTTTTCCTAAAGTTAGCCAACTTATCTTTGGAACTTTTACCTCTTCCATATCAAGTGGACTATCTTGTCTATATAAAAAGTCTTGAAGCATATTTTCCATCTCTGGTCTAACTGCCATTGCATTTACTCTTTTTGCCATTAATTTAGAAGCTGTTACAACTTTATCTGCACCAAGTTTAGAGAGCTTTTCTTCATCTTCATTACTTTTTGCACTTGCAATAATTAAATATTTTCTTTTTCTTCCAATCTCATCTTGATATAACCTTGCAGATACAACAACTGCTATATTATCTGTAACATTATTGGCAAGGGTAATAATCCCTTTTGCACTTGACATATATGATTTTAAAATTGCTTCTTGTGTATGTGGTTGAGCAGATACAAAATATGGATATTTATATTTTTTTGCAATCTGTTCCATATCTTCTCTATTATCTACTACCACAAATGGTATATGATTCTCTCTTAAATTCTTTGTTACTTCAATTGTAAATTCATTGTGATGACATACCACAAAATGTTGTTTTAATCTTGCTATCTCATAAAGCATTCGTCTCTCCCTTATAAGTTTTTGAAATTCACCTTTGTGAAACACCTCTGCTATGATACCCACAGATATAGAAAATAGTATAAATCCAAAAATAATTAATGTAATGGTAAAGATACGTCCTAAATCAGATAGAGGTCTTTGTTCTCCAAAACCAACTGTTGTAAATGTGATACCTGTTTGATATATAGCATCCATAAGAGGATAATCCTCTATAATTATATATCCCATTGTGCCAATAAGCATAATAAAAACAGTTAATATAAAAGGATATCTAAAAGGTTTTAGGTGAGAGTAATACTCATCAGTTAAGTTTATATGTGGTTTTGGTGTTGTTGTCCAGCCAAGAAACTTTTTTATTTTTTGACTAGTATTCAAGATATTATCCCTTGAAGTTTCAAGGAACTATTGAGAAGCTTTTTTCTTCATTGTTCTTAAAGTAGATGCAGCAACTTTAATTCTTTTTGTTGTACCATCTTCTAATTTAATCTTTACAGATCTAAGATTTGGAAGTTGTCTTCTTTTCGTCTTATTATTAGCATGAGAAACATTATTTCCAACTAGTGGACCTTTCCCAGTAACATCACATCTTCTTGCCATTATATTGCCTTTGTATATTTAAATTATAAATCACCAATTAAAACCATCAGTGAATACTTTTTGCGATTATATCAAAACAAATATAAATTTAACTTAAAGTGGTAAATAAATCTTATCCAATAATTCTTGATATTCGCTTTGTTCATCACTGTCAATTGTTATCCCTCCACCACTCTTATAATAAAGATTATTTTCATCTTTCTCTATAAACCTTATCATCACAGAAGAGTCTAAATTCTTTCCATCAAAAATTCCAAAAATTCCACTATAAAACTCTCTATCATAATTTTCTATATCATTGATTATCTCTATTGTCTTTTTTTTTGGTGTACCAGAGATTGACCCAGCAGGAAGAAGTTTATCTAATATATCACCCAAATCATCTTGCCAATTATTATTTAATTTTCCTGATATTTTGGAGCTTACTTGAAGAAGTTGTTTATCCCCTGCATTAATTTTTTGAATATATCTAAACTTATCAACTTTAACATTTTTTGAAACAATAGATAAATCATTTCGCATTAAATCAACCATCATAATATGTTCTGCCATCTCTTTTGGATTATTTAAAATTTTATCTTTGGCATTTAGAATATCTGCGTCAATTGTCCCTTTCATCGGGTATGTTGAGATTATATTATCTTCTATTTTAATAAATCTTTCAGGGGAAAAACATATAAATTCATTATTAAAATAAAGTTTAAAATCAGCCTTAGATAATTTAAAAATATCTTTTAATTCAATATTTGTCTCTATTTTGGTTTTAAAAGTAAGATTTAAAAGATATGTATCACCTTTTAATATTTTCTCTTTAACTTTTTGTATAGATTTTTGATATATTCTAAAATCTAATGGAAATTTATTTAAGTAATATTCTTGATATTTTTTATTTATATTCGTAAAGTTTTGTTTATTTTTAAATTTATAATAAATATTCTTTAACTTATCTAGTGGCTTAACAAAGATATTTTTTTTATCAAAGGAGATTATAAGCAAAAAAGGAGTTCTTTTTTTTGCTAGGTTTGTAATATCGTTAAAGGTATTATTATATGGCAACTAGCTATCTAATAGAAGATTTTTTAAAATAGCCATTCTAACATAAAGACCATTTTTTACTTGTGTCAAAACTTTACATCTATCATCAAGCAGTAACTCATCTGTAATATCTATATTTCTCATCACTGGTCCTGGATGAAGAATCAAAATATCTCTATCTTTTATTATATCTTTTGTGATACAATATTTTTTAGCATAAGATTCATAATCTTTAAATACTGGTGTTTCATGGCGTTCAAGTTGAACCCTTAAGCTCATAACAGCATCTACATTTTCAATTATTTTATCTAAACTTTCATATTGAGGCATCGCATCACTTGTAAAAGATAAAGGTGGCAAAAATTCTTTTGGACCAACAAAAATAACGTTCATTCCCATTCTTGTCAAAAGTCTTGTTGCAGATGAGGCAACTCTTGATGTTACTATATCTCCAACAATTGCAATAGTTTTACCCTTAATATCTCCAAAATGTTCTTTAAGTGTCATATAATCTAACATCGCTTGAGTTGGATGAGCATAATTTCCTGCTCCTGCATTGATAACAGGCGTTAAATCTAATGCTGATAATTGTGATGGAATATCATTTTGAGAATGCCTAATTACAATAGTATTAGGATCCATTGCACATAAATTTTCAAATGTATCTTGCAGAGTTTCACCTTTTTTGGTTGAACTTGTTGATGGATTAAGGTGAACAACACTCATCCCAAGCTTTTTCCCAGCTATCTCAAATGAACTTCTTGTTCTCGTTGAATCTTCAAAAAATAGTGTTAGCATAACTTTATTTGCTAAAAGAGGAGGGGGAGATGATTTTTTAAATTTAATTGCATCTGCTAATATATCATCTATCTGTTTATTGCTCAAATCATTAGTATCTATTAAATGTTTCATCTTTTCCCCTTTTTACTTTATATTATTCTACACTTCTTCTTCGTTTTTATTCTCTTTTTTAGGAAGAATATCACATTGACCAGTAATTTTACATAATGGACAGAAATCTGCTATCCCTGCAACTAATGGAATAACTCCTAAAAAGAACCAAGGGATTGAAGTTGCAACTCCAGCACCAATCAAACCTAAACCTAATACTATTCTAAATGGACGACATATTTTTCTAATTTTTTCTACATTCATCTTTTATCCTTATTTTTTTTGAAATATACCATAAATATACTAAAATATTGAAGTTAATTTATTCTTTATTTTCCTAAAGTACCTATTCCTAGTTAAATAAAAATAAATGATTACTATCATTGGATTAAAAATTTCTATATTTAATTTTTATATTGTTATTTTTATCTTGAATTTTATCTAAATTCAGGGTTTTATCTGAACTTTTAATATCACCTATATTACTAGAAGTATCTAAAAAGTTTTGCAAAAAATATATCCCTTGATAATCTCTATCATTTAAATCTTGAATTATAAAATTTATATCATCTTCATCTAATAAATCTCTATGAAGTGTGGTACGAACTTCAAAGTCAAAATTAATTTTTATTAAATAATTTAATATTTTTATAAAAGAGTCAAATTTAGAGATAAGGGTATGAGTGATTTTTTTAAATTTATATTTTGGTGCTTTATAATCAAGTGCAATATAATCAATTAAATTTAAATCAACCAACTCTTTAATATGTTTAAAATTTATCCCATTTGTATCAAGTTTTATCTTAAAGCCTTTTAGTTTAATTGCCTTGCAAAACTCAACTAAATCAACGCTTGTAGCCTCTCCACCACTTAAAACTACACCATCTAAAAGATTTTTTCTTGTATCTAAAAAAGATAAAATATCATTAAAACTAAACTTACCATTTTTTGCCAATACTATATCTTTGTTATAACAATAATCACATCTCAATTCACACCCAGCAATCCAAACTATGCAAGATAGATGATTTGGAAAGTCAAGATGTGTAAATGGTGTAAGGTCATATACTACTTTTTTATTGAGTAAATTGAAGTCGTTGTTTGTGTTCACCTGTTTTTCCTATATTAAAACTCTCAACTGGTCTATGATAACCCATAACTCTAGTATAAACTATACATTTTTGTCTTTTACTTTTTAATAATTCTAATTTTGCTTCTTTATCCATTCTTTTGTTTCCTTTTTTGTTTTTTTAATTATTTTAGATATTTTATCTTTTGTTATATTATCAAAATGAATACCACAAAGTATGATAACATCTTTCTTTAACTTTTTATAAATCTTTTTAGCCACTATTTTAGTAATTATATCATCTTTATGACCTCCTTTTTTAATAGTCGCAAAACTATTTTTTTCATATAAACTAATAGCACCAATATGTATATCTCCTCCTGTAATTATAATTAAATAATCATCACCTATTTGCATACTTTTAAATTTGATTTTCATTATAATTTAACCACACGATTGTTGTGTATATGTTAGAGTTGTCTCTATCTCTTTATAGAAATAGTCCTCTTTGTTTGTTCCATCTTTTCTTTGGATATAGTTCTCGTGTGCTGCAATAAATGCTACTAAAATCATCTTGATACACTCATCACAATTATCTTTTGCATTTAGTTCATCTAACTCTAGTTGTGTAGTATAAAGAGCATCTCCTAATGGCACATTTTTCAGCTCTTCTGTAAAAACTGAAGCTGTAAAAGAGATTGTTGGACAACCTTTATATATATATCCCAAATCTTGTAATATATCATTCTCATCAATCAATAGATACATATCAACTTGTCCCCAGTTATCAGGATTTCTCCCCACTCCTCTAGCATTATAATCTTTTAACGCTTTATTATTTTTTGGGTTTTGATAATGCTCTACCAATTTATCTTCCATCTCTTTTGTTACTTTTTGATTGTTCATTTTATCCCTTTTCAAATATATTTGTTATATTATCACTCTTGTGCTAAAAGTTCTTCATCACATTTAGGACAATACTCATGCTCTCCTGTAATATATCCATGCTTTGGACATACTGAAAAAAGTGGTGTAATAGTAATATATGGTAATTTATAATTTGAAATCACATTTTTTACCAATTTTCTACAAGCCTCAGTTGAACTTACTTGCTCTTGCATATAGAGATGAAGTACTGTCCCACCTGTATATTTACATTGAAGTTCATCTTGCAAATCAAGTGCTTCAAAAGGGTCGCTCGTCAAATCAACTGGTATTTGAGATGAGTTGGTATAATAGATATTATCATCCATTCCTGCTTGTAAAATAGAATCTCCATATCTTTTTTTATCCTCTTTTGCAAACCTATAAGTAGTTCCCTCTGCTGGTGTTGCTTCAAGATTATATAAATTTCCACTCTCCTCTTGAAACTCAACCATTTTATCTCTCATATACTCTAAAATCTCTAAAGCAAACTCTTCACCTTGCTTATCGCTTATATCAAACTTATCACTTGTAAAGTTTCGTATCATCTCATTGATACCGTTTACTCCTATTGTTGAAAAATGGTTATTAAAGTGTGGTAGATATCTAGCAGTATAAGGGAACAATCCTCTATCATACATATCTTGAATAAATACTCTCTTCTTTTCAAGTGTAGAGTATGCTATATCCATTAATTTTTCTACTCTTAGCAGTAAGGCCTCTCTGTCGCCTTTATATAAAAATCCAAGTCTTGCCATATTAATAGTAACTACGCCAATCGAACCTGTCATCTCAGCTGAACCAAAAAGACCACCACCTCGCTTTAAAAGCTCTCTTAAATCAAGTTGAAGTCGACAGCACATACTCCTTACATGCCCTGGTTTATAAGCCTCTTCATTTGGTATAAGTTTTCCATTCTCGTCTCTTTTATATTGACTACCTATAAAATTTTGAAAATAAGATGAACCTATTTTTGCTGTATTTTCAAATAATATATTTGTATTTTCACCATACCAATCAAAATCTTCAGTGATATTAACTGTAGGAATTGGAAATGTAAAAGGTTGTCCTGTTTTATCACCTTCTGTCATTATCTCATAATATGCTTTGTTGATTTGATTCATCTCTTTTTGAAAATGTTTATAAGTCATAGATTCAAAACTATCACAATTTCTATTTGTTAATTCTTCTATAAGCTCTTTATCTTCAATACCTTTTAAAAGATGTATCTGTTTTCTTGTAGGAATTTGATCTTTAAGGTCATCTGGAACTGTCCAATCAATCGTTACATTTGTAAATGGACTTTGCCCCCATCTTGCTGGTACATTAAGATTATAAATAAAACTTCTAACAGCTTTTTTAATATCTTTATATTGCAATTTGTCTTTAAAAATATAAGGTGCAAGATATGTATCAAAACTACTAAATGCCTGAGCCCCTGCCCATTCACTTTGCAATATTCCCAAAAAGTTTGCCATCTGTCCAAGAGCCTCTCTAAAGTGCTTTGGAGCATCACTCTCAACTCTTCCTCTTACTCCATTAAAGCCCTCATCAAGCAAAACTCTTAAGCTCCACCCTGCACAGTATCCTGTTAAACAATCTAAATCATGAATATGATAATCCCCATTTCTATGAGCATATCCTTCCTCTTTATTGTAAATTTTATCAAGCCAATAGTTTGCTATAACCTTACCTGCTGTGTTATTTACAAGCCCTGCATTTGAGTATCCTGTATTTGAATTGGCTTTTATTCTCCAATCACTTCCATTTATATACTCCTCAATAGTTTGAGTTGAATTGATATATGTAGTATCATCCTCTATTAAACTATCTCGTTGCATTTTATGAGTATGGCGATATACTAAAAATGACTTCATCACATCAAAATATCTAGCCTCATAAAGCTCTTTCTCTATTAAATCTTGAATATCTTCAACAGAGGTTACTTTTTTATTTTTAAGTTTTTCTAATATATTAAAAAAAATATCCGTATTATAAGTTATATTTTCACTTTTAAAAGCTTTTTTAATTGCATCTTCTATTTTATAAGATAAAAATTCTTGAGTTTTACCGTCTCGTTTTAGTATTATTTTAAGCATTAAATACTCTTTATGTTTTAATTACTACTTATGGGTAGTAATTGAAATATTATCATATATATTATTAATAATAAGTTTATTGACTGATATTATGCATATTTAAATTATTTGTAAAATTCAAGGGTAACCACGAGGGATTTACCCCTACAAAATGCTAATTAGCCGTAGGGGTATCATAAAATATGGATAATTATAAATATTTATATAAAGTGCGTAACATCAGTTATTGAGTATATTTATACTATAAAATTTTCAATTTAAATCCAACTCTTTTACATTCCATGGCAATCCATTTAAATTTAATTCTTCCATAAAAATATCAGGGTCAAACTGTTCTATATTATAAACTCCTGTTTTATCCCATTTACCATCTAATATTATCTTTGCACCTATCATTGCAGGGACTCCTGTGGTATATGAAACACCTTGTGAACCAACCTCTTCGTAACAATCCTCATGCTGTTTTACTTGATAGATATAAATTCGTTTTTTTATCCCATCTTTTATTCCAGTTGCAATAATTCCAATATTAGTTTTACCCGTAGTTCGCTCACCTAATGAAGCTGGATCTGGCAAAAGTGTAGCTAAAAATTCCATTGGGACAATCTTTTGCCCCTTATGTTCAACCTCTTTTATCCCAAGCATCCCAACATTTTCTAAACACTTCATATGAGTAAGATAACTTTGAGAGAATGTCATAAAGAATCTTATTCTTTTTAGACCTTTGATATGTTTTATAAGGCTCTCCATCTCTTCGTGATAAAGAAGATAACTATCTTTCTCCCCAACTTCTGGATAATCCCAAACTTCCATAATCTCCATTGGTTTAGTCTCTATCCATTTACCATTTTGCCAATATCTACCATTTGCAGATACCTCTCTCAAATTAATCTCAGGATTAAAATTTGTGGCAAAAGCATAACCATGGTCGCCATCATTACAATCCATTATATCAATAGTCTCTATCTCATCAAAATAGTGTTTCTGTGCATAAGCACAAAATAAATTTGTAACCCCAGGGTCAAATCCACTTCCTAAAAGTCCCATAATTCCAACCTCTTTAAAAGACCTATCTCTTGCCCACTGCTCTTTATATTCAAACTTTGCAGTATCAGGATGCTCATAATTTGCTGTATCAAGATAATCAACTTGAGTTTTAATACATGCATCCATAATTGTTAAATCTTGATATGGAAGAGCTACATTAATCACAATATTTGGTTTTAATTCATTAATCAGTTCAACTAAATCATCTACACTATCAGCATCAATAGACCTTGTATCAATATCTATATTAAATCTATTTTTTACAGATTTTGCAATTTTTTCACACTTACTTACTGTTCTACTAGCTAGTGTGATATGATTAAATGTCTCACTATTTAACGCACACTTATGAGCCACAACACTACCCACACCACCTGCTCCAATGATTAATACTCTATTTTCCAACTATTTATCCTTTATTAATTCAGATTCTATAATTGATTATAGCATATTATGAATTAAGAATTTTAAGGTTTGTTATATTTAATATAATTTACTTTTTTTGCTATAAAATCAATAAATTGATTATTATTACTATTAAAACATTTTGCCACAATAAAATCATCATATTTGAGTTTTTTGGCAATTTCGCGAGTTTCAATATCTAGTTCAAAAATTGTCTCTGAATTATCTATTGTAAAAGCCAATGGGTATATTATAACCTTACTATTTGTGGGATTTCTAATCGTATCAACTAAAGATGGTTCTAACCAACTTGAATTTCCTACTTTCGATTGATAAACAAGTTTTATATTATTAAATTCTAGACCTTTAAATTTGAGATAAGTTTTTAGAGCAGATACATTTGCTTCAACTTGTTTTTCGTAAGGGTCTCCATTTTTAATAATACTAACTGGTAATCCATGAGCTGATAATAACAAATCATATTCAATACTATTTTTATCTTTAATTGCATCAATTATCTGTTCATAAGATGCTTTTATATACTCAAAATCATCATAATAACTATCAATTACTTTAATTGTTGGATGATAATTTATCTCCTCACAAATTTGTTGAATATCTTCTATAGATGAGAGTGTAGTGGTTGTTGAGTATTGAGGATACATTGGAAATAGTATAAGCTCACCTACCCAATCTTTTTTTAGTTGAAGTAGTGCCTCTTTGCTAAATGGAGGAACATATCTCATTGCCATATAGATTGGCATATCAAGTTTGGTAGAAAGTTTATCAATAAGTTCGCTAGTAAGAGTTGTTAAAGGAGACTTTCCACCAATAAGTTCAAAATTCTCTTTTACCTCATCTAATCGTTTTGATATAATAATATTTCCTATAAATTTTCGTAAAACTTTATTTATAGGCAAAATATTTTTATCGCTAAACATATTTCTTAAAAATAACTCCACCTCATTAATATTATTTGCTCCACCCATATTTAATAATAATAATGCTCTTTTCATTTAATTTTCCTGCCAATTTGCTGCTTTTGAAATATCAGGAAAACCATCTAATATCTCCTGATTATTAAAGTTAGTTTTATATGCAAAAGCTTTGCATCCCTCTACCCAATAACCTAAATATATCCATTTTAAACCAAGACTCTTTGCTAATTCTATCTGATATAATAAGGAGTAAGTACCAAGTGATAATCTCGAATAATCATGATCATAATAAAAATATATAGAACTAATTCCATCTTCTAAAATATCAATTAAATCAACACCAATAAGTTTTTCATCTTTGATATAAAGTACCTCTTTCCCAAATTCATAAGCTCCTGTGACAAAGTTTTCGGAGTACTCACTGCCTTTAATATTACTATGTTTCCATCCATCACTTTTCTCTTTTCCTTTATGATAACTATTGTATAAATCAAGATGATTTTTAGTTAAAGTTGGTTTTTGCATAACTATTTGGGTATCTTTATTTCGTTTTATTGATTTCTTTTGTGAACTAGTCGGTTTAAAATTATCAACATCTATTCTAAGACTTTTACACTCTGTACAACCATTGCAAACAGGATGAAAAAAATATTTACCAAATCTTCTCCATCCTCTATGTATAACTGCTGTAACAAACTCTGTAGAAGCATGATAGACATATTTATAGTTCATTCTTACCTTTTTATCAGGAAGATATGAACATTCATAATCTAACATTGAAAAATCTATCGATTTTGGATCTAGTTTATTTATATTTTGTTTCATAATTAGGATTTTACCTTAATTAAATAAACAGCATTTTTTTACTTTTAAATAGTATAAAATACTTAAAAAACTAACAACACTTATTGCAATAATAGTAGCATTTTTTAGATAATTCTCAACTAAAGCTTGATTGTCTCCTATGATATAGCCAATGGCTAAAAGAACTATCATCCATATAGAAGCACCTAAAGAGGTATATATTGAGAATTTTGTGATATTCATTTGAGAAAGACCAGCAGGAAAAGATATATATTGTCTAACTCCTGGGATTAAACGCCCATTAAATGTTGATATTTCACCATGTTTGTTAAAAAAATCTTCTAATTTATTAAGTGTTGTTTCTTTAAAAAAAAACTTATTACCATATTTAATTAGAAAAGCTCTTCCATATTTAATTGCTAAAAAATAGTTAAATAAAGCACCAAAAAGAGAACCCAAAACACCAGTAATAAATACTATATAGATATTCATCTCTCCCGTAAAAGCGAGATAGCCAGCTGGTATCATAATAATTTCACTAGGAAAGGGAAAAAAGCTACTTTCTAAAAACATAAGAAAAAAGATACCTAAATATCCTATATCTCCTATGCTTTGAACTATAAAATTGGCTATTTCGTGCATATATTATTCCGAAAATGCACCAATAGATGTAACTTTATCATATCTTTTTTGAAGCAATTCTTCTGTTGATAATGCTTTAAGCTCTTTTATGCTTTCCAAAAAATAATCTTTTAATAAAAATGCTGCACCTTTTTTATTTCTATGAGCACCCATAATAGGCTCATCAATAATATCATCAATTAAATTATGTTCTAAAAGATAATTTGGTGTAATTTTAAGTGCTTTCGTTGCTTGTTCAACCTTTTTTGGATCACTCCATAAAATTGCTGAACATCCCTCTGGAGAGATAACAGAAAATACGGAATATGTCATCATTGCAAATTTATCACCAACCCCAATTGCCAATGCTCCACCACTACCACCTTCACCAATCACGACACATATAATTGGAACTTTTACACTAATAAACTCAAATAAGTTTCTGGCAATAGCTTCACTTTGACCTCTCTCTTCTGCACCAAGACCAGGGTAAGCTCCAGGAGTATCAATTAATAATAACACTGGAATATCAAATTTTTCAGCAAGTTTAACTGCTCTTAGGGCTTTTCTATAGCCTTCAGGATTTGGCATACCAAAGTTTCTCATTATCTTTCGTTTTATTCCACGACCTTTTTGTTCACCAATAACCATAGTTTTTTGACCATCTATCCAGCCAATATAACATACCATTGCAGTATCATCTTTAAAGGCTCTATCACCATGAATTTCATAAGATTTATCCATCATATTTCTTATATAATCTAATGCATAAGGACGATCAGGGTGTCTAGCTAATTGAAGTTTTTGATAATCACTAAGTGAATTAAAACTTTTTTTAACCTCTTTTTGAAGATCTTTTTGTAATTTTTCTATTAAACCCTCATCAGAGACAGCCGTTGCTATCTCCATCTCATTCATCACTGCTTCAATATTTTTCTCAAACTCTAAATATGTAGGCATATCATCACCACCTATACTTTTTTAAATATTATAACACCATTTGTGCCACCAAAACCAAAAGAGTTACTCATTGCAACATCTACAGTGGCTTTTCTAGCAACATTAGGTACATAATCTAAATCACAATTTTCATCAGGATTTTTATAATTTATAGTTGGAGGCAATATACCATCTCTCATAACCATAAGAGTTGTAACAGCTTCAATTGCTCCAGAAGCACCCAAACAGTGACCTAATTGACCCTTGATTGAACTTACAGGTGGACAATCTTCTTTAGCACCAAACACCTCTTTAATTGCAGCAGTTTCATTTTTATCATTTGCAGGAGTACTTGTTCCATGAGCATTAATATAATCTATTTTTGGATTTTTTGCCATTCGCATTGCTGCTTTTATTGCTCTTAATGGACCATCAACCACAGGAGAGGTAATATGGTTAGCATCTCCACTTTCTCCAAAGCCGATAATTTCAGCATAAATATTAGCTCCTCTAGCTTTTGCACTTTCATACTCTTCAAGTACTAATGCTCCAGCACCCTCACCCATAACAAAGCCACTACGAGTAGCATCAAAAGGACGAGAAGAACCTTGAGGATTATCATTATCAGTGGATAGTGCTTTCATTGCAGCGAATCCACCAATACCAGCAGGGCAAATAGCAGATTCTGCACCAACAACTAGCATTTTATCAGCACCATCAAGCATTATAGTTTTAACAGCTTCTGAAATTGCATGAGTTCCAGCAGCACAAGCTGTTACCGAAGATAAGTTAGGACCTTTCAGACTATGATAAATTGATATAAATCCACCAAGCATATTAACTAATGATGATGGTATAAAAAATGGTGATATTCGTCTAGGACCTCTATTTTCACATATAATAGAATTTTTTTCAATATTAGGTAGACCACCAATTCCAGAAGCGGAAGATACTCCAAATCGTTCAAAATCTATATCATTTGAAAAGTTTGCATCAGCCATAGCTTCATTAGATGCTTTAATTCCAAGTTGTATAAATCTATCAGCTTTTTTTATCTCTTTTTTATCCATTACTGATGATGGATCAAAGTCCAATATCTCTGCTGCAATTTTTACAGAGTGAGCAGAAGCATCAAAAGATTTTATCTCTTTTATACCACATTTAGCATCTACTATTGCTTTAAAAGAACTCTCTTTATCTAAACCAACGCTATTTATCATCCCTATCCCAGTAACAACCACTCTTCTCATTAATCAACCCTTAATTTTCTATTATTAACAAAATATACCTAAAATATATAAAAATAATAATATAATAATATTATTATTTTTATATAACTTAATTTCTATACAAATCTATTATTATAGAGTTGTATAGTTTGTGCTATTTATTTTCTTCAATAAACTTAATTGCATCAGAAACTGTAGAGATACCCTCAGCCTTATCATCTGGAATTTCAATATCAAATTCCTCTTCAAGAGCCATTACAAGCTCAACAACATCAAGTGAATCAGCGCCTAAATCTTCTACAAATTTAGAATCTTCTTTTACCTCATCAGGACTTACATTTAGTTGTTCAACAACAACATCTCTTACATCTTCAAATAGTGCCATTAGTCACTCCTTATTTTTATAAAAATACAGTTAGATTATATCAGAAAAATTATAAAAATATCTTTCATCAGCCATTTTAATTTATAAAGTTTACAAAAATGGGAAATATTTATATATATTCAAGATATAAATTTGGTAAATACTCACATATAGACACTATTATAACTATAGATAATAAAACATATAATACCATAAATTTATTATATTTAGATGCAATCAAGCCACCAATAAATCCTACTATCATACCAGAAATATGAGCACTCATATCAATTGATGGGAAAGCTAATCCAATTAAAAGATTAATACCCAGTATAACAGCCACATTATTCATCAACTCTTTAAATTGATATAATAACTCTTTTTTATGAACAATAAAGAAAGCAACTAATGCTCCAAAAATACCAAATATTGCCCCAGAAGCTCCTACTACAACTGATAATGGATGAAAATATATAGATGCTAATCCACCAATAATACCACTAACAAGATATATAATAATGTAATCTTGAGCCTTAAAATAATGCTCTATTGCTCTACCAACTATTACTAAAGATATTATATTCATAGCAAGATGAATAAGTCCACCATGTAAAAATATTGATACTATGATTCTATACCACTCATTTTTAAGTGCCACAAATGGACCAAATATAGCTCCATATTCTGCTAAATCTTTAGATTGCATATCTAGTAAATTACCACTCATTATAATAGTATATACATAAGTTAATATTATAATTATAGATATACTATATGTTACTTTGTATCTTTTAAACTCATTAATATCCATAATCTTAAATCCGTACAGGGATATTATGTTTTTTTAAATAGTTTTTTAAATCCATAATATCTATCTCTTTAAAGTGAAATATACTAGCAGCTAAAGCAGCATCTGCGTTACCGAGAGTAAAAGAATCTTTAATATGCTCCATAGTTCCAGCCCCACCACTAGCAATAATTGGAATATTTGTAACCTCTCCAATTTTTGCATTAAGAATATTATCAAATCCAGCTTTTGTTCCATCTGCATCCATTGATGTAACTAGTAATTCCCCTGCACCTCTATTGTACATCTCTTTTGCCCACTCTATAGCATCAATCTTTGTATCATTTCTTCCACCATGAGTAAAAATATGCCACTTATTATCTGATACTCTTTTTGCATCAATTGCCACAACTATACATTGAGAGCCAAATCTCTTAGCACTTTGATTTATAAAATCTGGATTTTTTATTGCTGCTGAATTGATACTTATTTTATCACATCCCACATTTAAAAGTGAATAAATATCATTTAACTCTCTAATTCCACCACCTACAGTTAATGGTATAAAGACCTCTTTTGCTACTTGTTTTACAACATCCACGATAGTATCTCTACCCTCATGAGTTGCTCCAATATCAAGAAATGTTATCTCATCAGCACCCTCTTGATTATATCTTTTTGCCACTTCTACAGGATCTCCTGCATCTCTTAGCCCCACAAAATTAACACCTTTAACCACTCTACCACCTTGAACATCAAGACAAGGGATAATTCTTTTTGCAAAATAATCCATAAATTTCCTAGTTTTAATATATCTAATTATACAAAAAAAATCTAAACACTTATCTATAAATTATTTTAATTAACAAGTAACTTTTTGTATCATAATAAAAATAAATAGATAAAGAGGTTTGTTTTCTTATTATATATAATAATAATATGTTATATTTTTATATAATTAAAATTAGGGAATTAATAAAATGAAAAAAATAATAATTTTGTCAATGGCAACAGCTTCTTTAATATATGCAACAAATGGTGATAATATGATAGGTCTTGGACCTGAATCAAGAGCTTTGGGTGGAACTGGTATTGCTTTAGGGATGGGAGCTGATTCGGTATTTAAAAATCCAGCATGGTTAGTTGATAGTAAAGGACTTCAAGGTATTTTTGGTGCAACTGTATTTATGCCAACAGTAAAAGCAAGAAATACAGGTATGGGTAGTGGAGAATGGGGTGAGAGTAAGTCTGATTTATCTTTAATTCCAGAGATTGCAATTACTGATCATATTACAGATGATTTGTCTTATGGTTTTGGTATGTTTGGAGTATCTGGAATGGGTGTTGATTATAGAAATGATGACCCAATAAAAGGTCTTTCTAGTATGAGAACAAATTTCCAATATATGAGATTTGTATCATCTTTAAGTTATAAAATGGGTGATTTAAGACTAGGTGCAGGAGCAAGTATCGCTTATGGTTCTTTGGGAATGGCGGCTCTTACACCAAGTGACCCAAATGATCCTTCAACTATGGCTCAGAGAGGTGGTGGAACAAGTGAAGATTTTGGAGTTGGTTTTCAAGTTGGAGCTGGTTATTATATGAGCGACACTATTACTCTTGGTACATATTATCAAAGTCAAATAGATACAGAATATGAAGATGTATTTGATTTTAATGCAGATGGTATATATGACGCACTGAAATTATCTCAACCTGCTGAATATGGTGTTGGTATTGCATATAACGATGGGGATTTTGCAATAACTGTTGATTATAGAAAAATTATGTGGTCTGAAGCTGATGGATATGATAACTTTGCATGGGAAGATCAAGATGTAATAGCTCTTGGTGTATCATATAGAATGGATGACTTGACTCTAAGAGCAGGTTATAATTATGCTGAATCTCCTTTAAAAGATATTCCTGCTGTTACAGATATGACACAATATCAAAATGTATACTTTAATATGTTAGGTTTCCCTGCTGTTTCTGATACGCATTATACAGTTGGTGCTGGTTACCAATTTACTCCAAAAATTTGTTTAGATGTAGCTTATGTTTATGCTCCTGAAGTAACAGAAGTTAGTATGTTGGGTCTTGAAGCTTCAAATGAACAAAATTCAGTATCTTTTGCTATTCATTATAAATTTGATTAAAGATTGATAGAACCTTTTAGATTCCGTGTCACATTTTAAGTACCGTGTGATGAATAGCCACTTTTTATGATATAATACTCCAAAGATAATAAAAGATGGAAAAAGAGTACGAATAAACTTAGAAAAAATGTAAATTCAATACACGGTACTTAAATTTATATAAAATATCTCAGTTTTTTCAAAACTCTATCTTTGGCATCACTCTTTTACTTTGTTCTTCTATTTTAAAATACTCTACTTTTGTAAAATTAAACCGTTTAGAGATAATTAAATCAGGAAAGGTATCAATTTTAGCATTATATTCTCTTGATACAGCGTTATAATATCGTCTTGCATTTTGTATATTATCTTCCATACTTGAAAGTTCATGTTGTAGATTTAAAAACATGCTATCGGCCTTTAAATCAGGATATGCTTCTGTTACGGCAAATAACTTTCCTAGAGCATTAGATAAAAAGTTTTGTGCATCTTGTGTTTCACCTATAGACGAAGCATCTAACCCTTTTTGTCTTGCACTTATTACATCTTCAAGGGTTTTAGATTCATACTGAGTATAACCTTTGACAGTATTTACTAGTGCAGGAATAAGATTATATCTTCTTTTAATCTGAATATCTATATCAGACCAAGAAGACTCAATTGATGTATTTAATGATATAAAATCATTATAAATTCTGATAAAATAGGCTATTATCAATACAAGTACTATTATAGATATAAGCCTATAATCTAAATTCAACTCTGATAAATCACCAGCATTTAAGTTTGTACAATAAATAAGCATAAAAGCCAAAAGATTCTTTTTCATTTTATTATCTCCAAACATATTTTAAGATATAAATATTATATCATATAATACTTTTGAACTAATAAAAGAGATAATTTTAGGGGATAGCCCTTCTATAAATACAATTAGAGATAATAAAATATAGTAAAAAACTTGAATGGAATGGAATAAAAAGCAAATAATAGTTTATATTATTTAGCTTGAAGTAGAAGGAAAAGTTATACTAAGGCAACTCTAGAAGTAATCCTTTAAAATCTTATATAAGAGAGTCTCTAATACTTTTTAAGATAGGTGTTATATCTGTTGAAGATATTATTTTGCTATTTTTTATATTATGATGATTTAAAAGTGTTTCTTCTAGCAGATTATTTTTAATAATTCTTATATTTTCAATAGCTTGATATATATCTTTTTGATTAAAATACCACTCTCCTGATATTATTTTACATCCAAACTGAGCAACCTCTGTAGCATTATGCCCTCCAACAGGGACAAACGATCCAGCAAGAATCACAATATCACTTATTGAGTATATATTTATTAATTCACCTAATAAATCAACAACTGTTATATCAGACTTTAATGAGCTATTATTTGAATATCTGCTAAAAGTTAAATTATTATCTTTTGCTATTTTAGAAGATAATTTTACAACACTATTAAATCTATCAGGGTGACGAGGGACTAAGATAAGTTTTGCATTTTGATTACTTTTTTTTAGAGTTAAAAATGATGATAAAATCATCTCCTCTTCATTATTATGAGTACTTGCTCCACATATAATTAATCCATTTGGCTTTTTTAAATCTTTGGTGGCTTTTGCAATTTTATAAAGTTTAATATTACCTGTAACTTTTATATTTTTTGCTCCAAGGCTCTCTAATCTAATTTTATCTTGTGTGGTTTGTGCATAAACTTCATCAATAAAAAAGAAAATATGTTTATAAAACCAAGCAAGTTTTAGATATTTACCATAAGATTTATCATTCATTCTAGCATTAAGTAGAATTGTTTTACTCCCCTTTACTTTTGCTAACATAAAAAGTAAAAACCAATATTCTGCTTCCATTACCACTAATACTTTTTGAGGTTTCATCCATATATATAATAATAAATCAAATGGTAAATATCTACTTTCATTACTATAGTTTTTAATTTCAGAAAATCCTGTATTTGTGGTTGTAGTAAGCCTTAATAAAGATTTTGGGAGTATATCTAATATTGGTTTAATTGCTTTTGCCTCACCTAAACTACAGGAGTGAAACCAAATACCATCTTCTTTAAGAGGTGTATTTTTGTATAAAAAAAATCTTGATGGAATTGATTGAGTATATTTTTGCTTGAAAGATAACACTACTAAAAAAGGTAGTGCTATAATATAAATTATGATAGCGAAAATGGTGTAAAAAGTTAAAAATAATCTATTCAACTATTTTAGTATTCCTCTTCTGGCTCTTCGTTTACCATATATAATATTCTCCCACAATGTGGACAACCAACTAACTCTGTACCTTTAATAACACTTGCATAAGTTTTGTCATTTATCTTCATAAAACAACCATAACAAGCTTGTTTACGCATAGGTACTACTGCTGTATTTCCTGCCCACATTCTGATTTTTTCATAAAACTGCAAAATATTTGGTTGAATATCTTGTGTTGTATCTTCTCTTTTCTTATATAATTGCATTTTTGAATTATCTATATCAGAAATGATTAGACTAACATCTTTAGAGATAGTGTCTAAACTCTCTTGTTCTTCATCAAAATAAGCTTTTAACTCTACAATCTCTTCACTTTTAATTTCATTGATACTCTGAAATTTTTCAATCTCTGCATTGGCAAATGTCATTTTCTCTTTTGCCATACTCTCTTCTAAAGTTAATGCTTTAATCTCTTTTTCAGTAGTTACACTTTTAGATTTTTTTGCAATATCCTTAAGTTGTTGATTAAGTAAAACCAATTGGTTATCAAACTCAATCACCTTTTCTTCATTCCCTGTAACTATATTTTGAGTCTTATCAATCTTCTCTTGAATATTGTTTAACTTCTCTTGGGCATTAGCTAACTTTTTATTAGCTGCTTCTATTTTTGGGTTAAAGCTATCTATAGACTTATCTACATCTGATAACTTTATTAATTCAACTAAATCACTGTTCAATATATATCCTTTGAAACTTTAACTATGGTAAAACGGGTTCTTTGAATTTGAAATTATAGCTAAAATAGGTAAATTATCCAACTCCAATTTTAACACTTCTGCAAAAAACTTCTCACTCTCAAAATGTCCAATATCAATCATCATCAAATTTTGAGCCTTTGCCTTCATTGCATCGTGATATTTTATATCTCCTGTAAGCATACAATCAACCTCTATTTTATCTATTAAAGAGGCTCCAGAACCAGTTGTAAGGGCAATTCCATTGATTTCATCTTTTGGATTTACTACTTTCACTCTAGCAATATCCAACCTATCTTTAATATGAGATATTAATTTTGTTTTGCTAATTGTTTGGTTTGTAACACAAATAAAATTTTCAAAATTATTTATATTAAAGTCCAAAATATCTTCAAAAACATATCTATTCAGATGAGTTTTGTCAAAATTTGTGTGCATAGCTATCAAAGATTGATTTTTTTTAATCATAATTCTTATTAAATTTGCTGGATATTTAGAAAAATCAAACTCTGTTATTCCACTAAAAATAAGAGGATGATGAACAATAAATAAAACTCCTTCATCATGCTTTAAAAGTAACTCCTCATCAATATCAATACTTAATACTATTTTATCAATCTTAGTATCTCTATCACCTATCAAAATTCCACTATTATCCCATTTCTCTTGAAGCTCAAATGGACTAATTTTATCCAGTTCTTCATATATTTCTTGTAGTTTCAACTTTTATATCCTTTATTATATTAAATTTTGTAGTTTTTGTTTTAAAAGTTTGAAATTTTGATGAGAAAAGTTGTAGAGTGGTTCTTTAAAAATAGTTTTGTATCCTGTAATCAATATCTTTTTATTACTATCTGTATGATAGGGTTTAATACAATCCAATAAATCTTTCATACATTTTTTAGGGTCTTTATCTAATGTTGATAAAATAAGATGTTCTAAATTTCCATCTCTTGTAATAGGGTCACAAACAATATAATAGTCCGTATAAAAATCAAATCCTACAGACTCTTTTATCTCTATAATCATTTGTTCTATAGATATCCTACTCTTATCAAATCCATTATTAGTTTGTCCTGACTCTATGTAGTCACTATCAAAAATAAATATAATTTTATTATATTGACTATCAATTTTAGCTAAAATATTTTCATCTTGATAAATCTTTAACTTAAAAAAATTAGATTTTGAACTTAACTTTTTAATATCAACTTTTCTTTTATCAATATTTAGAGATTTTAAAAATATATTCAAAAAAGCTTCATCATCTCCACCTTCACAAAGAATTAAACTCTTTACCATCCTCTTACCTCTTGATGTTCCTCTAACTCTTTTATCAGTAAATCACTACTAGAGTAAATTATTTTCACCCTATTTTCTCTTTTATTTTCGACCATCAAATTAAAAGATATATCCTCATTCTCAAAATTATTACTAACAAATGCTTCTATAGTCTCTTTTGAATGTGTAGTCAAAAATACCTGTACATTAAGCTTAATTGCTAATTCTTGTATAAAATGGGTAAAACTCTCTAATAGTGTATAATGCAAACCATTTTCTAATTCATCTATGAGTATCACCCCATTTTCAGCCGAAGCAAATTGTAATGCAATATAAAAAATCCTCTGTAATCCTTCTCCAAAGGCTGATAAGTCAATAGTAAAACTTTGATGATTGACTTTGAAAGTTTCTATATATTCTTTAGTAAAACGAATATCTTTAAGCTGAGGGTCTATATGTTCTTTAATAAAGTCTAGAATATCATTTAAAATATCTTTATTCACAGCTCTTGCGTAATGTTTTTCTAAATCATCTTTATTTTGAATAGAAAAAGGACTAGAATAAGAATTATTACACACTATTTTAATACTCTTATAATGCTTCTTATTTTTCTCTTCATAAAGACGCACAGAAGAAGAGAGTGTTTCATCTCCAAAGGAAGCATTTATATCAATAGAAGATAAATAGCCCTCTTTATTGAGTGTTTCACTCTCTTCTTTTTGTTTTTTTATCTCTACTAGCAAAGGTATATAATTAAAGATTCCTCTAAGTTCAATATCTTCTAATAATTCATTATTGAGCCATAAAGGATTTAATTTAATAAGTTTGGCTCTTCGTCTTTGTAAATCTAAAAAGTGATATATATCATTTTGATTAACTAAAAGGCTAATAGCTTCAAGCAAAGAAGTTTTACCTGCATTATTAATTCCTGCAAAAATATTAATACGATTTAGTTTTTCTATCTTAAAATTTTCTAACTTTTTATAATTTATAATCTCTATTTGAGAAAGTCCTTTAGATTTAAAATTCATAAATGTTTCATTTTCTTGATTTATTTTAGTAAATAAATTCTCTTTTTGATGTTGTTTTATTTTTTCTATTTTATTAGTCAAAATATTTAACTTATCTACCCTTTTTCTATCAATTAAAGAACTAAAATCATCAATTTCTATAAGCTTATTTTCTATATTTTTTAAAAGTCTATTAAGCTTATCCTCTTTTACATTTTTAGAAATAGCAAAACCTTGGGCAAAAGAACGATTACTCTCCATCTCTTCAAGTGCTTTTTCATCATCTATAATTTTTGCTAAATTTTTAGCTTCTGTTGAAGTAGAAATAATTCTATCTTTTGTAAAAATTTCTCCTGTTTCATCATCTTTTTCTTCTACTTCAGAAATCCAATAAAAGAGTCTATCTCTATTTTGTTTATTATGAATAAGCATATTATCATCTAAATCTATCCAATATCGTATTTTAGGTGCATAAGTCAATGTTTGAAAAATAGAGTACATAGAACTTTTAAACTGGTCTCCAAACTCACTTTTTTTATAATCATCAATTAAAGCGATGGCTCTTTTTATTTTAATAAACTCTTGCCTAGAGATAGCCAAAGATTTAATAATTTTCTCATCACTCATATTGTGCTGTTTTTGTAAGTTTACAACTAGTAGAGCTTGGTTATATGCACTCCATTTTTTATTTCCACTAATATGTTTTAATCCCATTACAACTAAATGATGAGCTTCATCTTCTACATCTTTGTAATAAGTAATTGGAATTTCTTTAAATATAGCTAGGTCTAGTTTTCCTAGATTAACACTTTTATCTTGTTCATATTTATTCCATAATTTTTTTAAAATAGCAATGCGTCTATTGCCTTCTACCACCAAGAATTTATTATCTTTTATCTCTTTTACTTGAATAATATCAACAGGTAAATATCCATTTTCTTTAAAAGATTCTTCTAACTCTTTTAATCCTTTCTCTTCTAAAAAGTTATAACTTATCTGTTGTATTTTTTTATCAAAGAATTTATCATCCTCTATATGAATATAGTCACTATTATCAATAAATCTATAGTTATTTGGATCTAAAAACAAATTATTAATATTTGTTGTTTCTTGTATTGCCATATTTTTTTAATCCTTTAATAAATCAATTTTTACCATAACCTCTTGATAACAAGCATTATCTCCCTCTTCGGAAATTATATCAGGAGTTAAAATATTTACACCAGTACAATTTGAAGAGATTAAAACAGAGTCTTCTCTAATATCTTCGCTACATTTAACAAATAGTTTTAGCTCTCCATATTCAGACGAGACTAGAATTATTTCGTTATCTTTAAATCCACAATTAGGGTGAATAATAGCATAATCTATCCGTTTAAATTGACTATTTAAAGAGTTTGAAGCTTTTGGAGTTATAAGCCAGTACTTTTTTATATCATCTTCTTGTTCTCTTCGTTTTCTTGGTCTTATAAACTGTTTTATCTCAATAAAATCATCATCAAAGTCATCCATAAATTCAAATTCTTCATCCCCATCTTCTCCAAATCCATCACAATAGGGAATCTTTTGATAAGAGGGAGATTGATTTAACCAATCTTTAATATATTCATCTTCCTCTTTCAGTGTGTTAATGTTTAAGATTTTTAATATCTCTTTTGTAAAATTATATTCACTAATTCCAAAACTACTTTTAGTTATCTGATTCATAGCTTGTATACTATAATGATTATAGCTTAATCTTACATCATTTTTTTCAAAAAAGTTTAATGCAGGGATAACAACCCTTGAGAGCTTACTTGTCTCATTTTCATATAATCCGAAATAGATTAAGTTATCAACTTTTTGTAATTCATAAATAACTTTTGAGCTATTTGGCATAGAGTGAGCAGGGTTACCACCTTGAACTAAAACCGTCTTAAAATTTGAAAATTTAGTATTAGCTTTTTGAACTTTTTTACTATTTGTTTTAAATGGATTATTATAGCCTAGTTTAGAATCCCCTAAAAAACCAACTCCACAACCCTCTTGTCCTATTTGACCTAAAATTATAGCAATAGAATCAATCATTCTAAGTACAGAATCTCCAATACTATATTTTTGAACTCCTGCACCAACTAAATATACCACTTTTTTATTGCTAATTAAATTTATAAATTCACCCATATCACCTAAAGATAAACCGATATAATTTAGGATAGCTTTAACTCTATAACCTCTAGTAAAATCATAAAAATCTTCATATTCAGTTGCAAACTCTTCTAAATAATTTACATTTTGTTCATCTTGCATAATTATAAATCTACAAACTATAAGAGCAAAATAGAAATCACTTCTAGGTTTAATTTGAATATGTAAATTGGAAAGTTTAGCGATATTTGTTTTAATAGGGTCAATAACTATAATTTTTTTATCTTTAATTAATGGTAACAGATGGGAGTTAGTTGTTGTTATATTTCTTCCCCAAACTACAACTACTTCTGATTTTTTAATCTGCTTAAGTGGTAACATTCTATTGATACCTCTACCTTGTATAATTCCAGCATCACCAGAACCATCACATAAACTACCTTTTGTCAAGGTTGAATCATTTAATTCTTTAAATAATAAGTTTGTAACCTCTTGCATCACTCCAATATTGCCAGAGCCTCTCCAAAGTAAAGAGTTATCTTTTAAAGATTTAGCCACCTCTTCTAAAGCCTCTTGCATACTCACTTCAATACCATCTATAGTAGGTTTTTCAATCCGTTTTTCTTTGTGAATATAACTATTTAAAAGTGAACATAACACTCCATTTGTAAAACCATCTCTGCTTGGTTTAATCTTATCACCATCAAATTCTAATGAACAAGCATCCCAACAATCCAATCCACAAGCAGTTTTTTTTATCATCTATTTTAGCTCTATTTTTATAAGTTTAGAAAATCTATCTTTTGGCTTTGGTATAATAATCCACGCTTTATAAGATGATATAAATTTTTCATCAGTTACATTCCAAACTCTATCTATCTTATAATCTGTTTCTTTTTCATCTAAATAAATCTTTTTATCTTTTAAACTATCAATCTCTTCTGATTCTAAAAATAGAACTAATTTAGCTTTTGAAGTATCAGATATAGTTGCTAAAGGTGAGCCAAAATTAACGAAATCACCCTTTCGCACAGATAGTTTATACAGATATTTATCAGATAAAATAATATTTTTTTTAGAGATAGAATCCTCTAATTTAGCTATTTTATATTTTAAAGATAAAACTTTCTCTTTTGTTGTTAGATATTGATTTTGAGCCAACAGATAAGATGAATTTGCATTATCTTTTTGAGTTTTAGATGCAGTACTAAGTGCATTTATTCTATTAAAATAACTTTTTTTAATATTATAAGTTTTTTCAGAATTTTTTAATACAATTTGATTTAATTCTAGCATATCTTTAGAGATATTCAGATCAATTTTATCCATTTTATCATCAAGTTGGATTATCTTATGATTTGATATATCTTTACCCTCTGATTGAATATCAGCACTAATAACCAAAGCACTAACTGACGATTTTAAAACCACACTATCATAAGGTTCAACTTTTGCATAATGAACCTTTGAAAAGATAACCATAGGTGTTATCATTGCCATAATTAATACTTTTTTCATCTTTTACCTTTTTTAATAATAAATATTTATGAATACAAATTAAATAATTTTAAAAGGGCAACCATAAAGGATTGCCCCTACAACTATGAATTTTCTTTATTAGAATTTTCTATAAATTCAACAGCATTCTCAATTCTGATAACTGCTTTTTCTACACCAATAATTGAGATAATCTCATCAAGTCCAGAACCTGTCATTGAACCTAATAGTGCCACCCTTAATGGTTGTCCTAGTTTTCCAAATCCAATCTCTTTTTCTGCTAAAAAATCTTCCATAAGTTTATGATATTCAGTAGTATCTGTAGTTTTTAACAGTTCACCAAACTCTGATATAATATCTTTTGCCTCACCTTTAAATGCTTTTTTAGAGGCTTTAGCATCATATCTTTCAGGGGTATTTAAAATTATATTGATCTGATTAGCCAATTCAACCAAAGTTTTTGCTCTCTCTTTTGTTGCATTTAAAATTAGATCTATATTACTATTTTGAGTTATATCCACACCATAATTTTTAAGTAGAAGAGCCAACTTATCATGAGCCATATTTTTAATATAGTGAGAATTTAACCATTCTAATTTTTTAAAATCATAATTAGAAGAACTTTTATTTATATTTTTAGGGTCAAAAAGTTTCAACATCTCATCAATTGTAAATATCTCCTGATCTCCATGACTCCATCCAAGTCTTACCAAAAAGTTTAAAAGTGCCTCTGGCAAAAATCCAAGAGTTTGATACTCCATCACATCAGTTGCACCATCTCTTTTTGATAACTTTTTACCTTTTTCATTATTTATCATCGCCACATGATAAAATTTTGGAATATCAAAGCCCAAAGCATTATAAACTACAATCTGTTTTGGTGTATTATAAAGATGATCATCTCCACGAATCACATCAGTAAGCCCCATCTCATAATCATCAATCGCCACAACAAAATTATAAGTTGGCACACCACCAGCTCTTGCAATAACAAAATCATCAACTTCAGACGAAGCTATATTAATTTCACCTTTTACACCATCATCAAATGTTATCATCCCATCAAGTGGAGCTTTAATTCTAATTACAGGCTCAACTCCTTCTGGTGGAGTTCCATCAAAGTCACGGTATCGTCCATCATATCGCGCACGCTCTTTGTTAGCCATCTGCTTTTCTCTTAGCTCACCTAACTCCTCTTTACTCATATAACACTTATAAGCTTTACCCTCTTCTAATAATCTATCAATATATTTTTTATACACATCAAATCTTTTAGATTGATAAATTGCCTCACCATCATAACTCATCCCTGTCCAATTGAATGCTTTAATTATAGCTTTAACTGCATCTTCTGAGTTTCTTGCTTGGTCTGTATCTTCTATTCTTAATAAAAACTCACCACCATTTTTTCTTGCCCATAACCATGAAAAAAGAGCTGTTCTTAGCCCACCAATATGTAAATACCCAGTTGGACTAGGTGCAAATCTTGTTGTAATCATATTTTACCTTTTTCTTTTTTTTACTTTAATAACTCAAACCTACAGCATCTCTAATTATTTTCATTTTTTCTTTTGCTATCTTTTGTGCTTTAGAAGCTCCGTGAGCCAATATCTCTTTAACCTCATTTGGATTATTCAAATAATATTCTCTTTTATCATTATAAGGGGCAAAGTGTTCATTGATTTTATTTAATAATGTAAGTTTAAAGTGACCATATCCCTCACCAGCAGTCTCATATCTATTTTGTAATTCTAACAACTCAGAATCATTCATAAAAAGTTTACAAAGAGTATAAACATTACAATTTTCCCACTCTTTTGGTTCTTCAAGAGCAGTGCTATCTGTTATTATTTTCATAACTTGTTTTTTGATAACTTTTTTATTTCCAAACATATCAATCGTATTTCCATAACTTTTGCTCATTTTTGCACCATCAGTTCCAGGAACACTTTGAACATCTGTATCAACTTTAAGCTCTGGCATTGTAAGAATATCACCATAAGTATTATTAAATGTATTTGCAATATCCCTTGTCATCTCAACATGTTGAATTTGGTCTTTTCCAACAGGGACAATATTACTATCAAAAAGCAAAATATCAGCAGCCATTAAAACAGGATATGAAAACAATCCGTGATTTGCTTTTATCCCTTTTGATGTTTTATCTTTATAACTGTGTCCTCTTTCAAGAAGCCCCATTGGAGTATGATTTGATAAAATCCAATAAAGCTCCAAAACTTCAGGCACATCACTTTGCACCCAAAATGTTGATTTCTCTGGATCCATCCCAAGACTCAAAAAATTTACAGCTGCTTCAAAAGTATTTCTTTGCAAAAACTCTTTATCTTTTACACTTGTTAAAGCGTGATAAGAAGCAATAAATGCAAATAACTCTCCATCATCTTGACTCTCTATCATCTTTTTTATCATTCCAAAATAGTTACCTATATGTATAGTTCCACTTGGTTGTATTCCACTTAGTATTCTCAATTTCTTTCCTTCTATCTTAATTCTTTATAATATATCCATTACCATCAGGTGAACGAGTAATTATTATACCAGGATTAGCTTTTGCATAATTTTGTGCTTCTTGTGCTGTTTGAAACCAATTTGGTTCTGACTCTTCTTCAAAATAAGTATTACTATAAGAGCTACCTCCTGGCATACCACCTAACTCTGATGTTATACCCATATCATATGCATCTTGAACCATTGATTGAACTCATTCTATTCTTCTCCCTCTAATTTTTTATTTATATACTTTAGAAATATAATTCTTTTTTCTATATAAGTATCACTAATTATTTCATGACCAATTATATTAATTCTATTTATGTACATTGACATAATTATAATATCTCTTATTGCTACGAAATATAATATATATTTAAGTTCCATAGTATTTATTTTTAAAATACTTTCATATCCTTTAATAAATTGTTCCCAATTAGTTGGTCTATTTCCAATCATACAACTCCATTTAAAAACTGCTAGTTCATATATTATATATCCATAGCCACAAAAATCAAAATCAAAAAAAGAAATATTTTTTTTATTTATTTTGACATTCCCACCATGTAAATCATTATGGCAATATTGTTGTGTTAAATTTAAATTATTTAATTTTCTTAATAATTTTCTTGAAAATTTAGAAAAGAATAAAAGATGATTAGGATAATTTTTTGATAAAAAGTTTTCAATTATAGTTTGACTATTAATTAATATTTGATGAATATCATATTTCTTATTTTTAGATATAAGAGAAAAATCTTTAGATACTATATGTAATTTTGCAATATCTCGACCATATAGATAAGCATCATAATCACTTTTATATGTTAATTCACTACCTTTTATAAAGTTTGTTAAAATAGCAAATCTCATACCTTCAGGATAATTTACTGATATAATATATTGATTATTTATTGTCTTAAATGGATATGATACTAAAATATTATTACTTTGTAAATAATGTATAAATTTTACTTTTATTTCCAAATCATTTATTTCTTTTGTATAATGATATATTTTAAATATGTATTGATTTTCTTTAGAAACTATTTTATAAATATCATTTATACCAGACTTAATCAAAAATATATTGTTAATATTCATTAGATTATAATTCTGAATTATTATATTTTTTATATAATTAAGTGAAAATATAGTTTTTAAAATATCAGATTTCAATATAGACCTTTATGATTTATTAGGTATAAAAAAATTAAATTCATCTTTTCCTATATCTACTATATATACAAATAAATCAAAATTTAAATTAATCTTTTTAAAAGCATTTTTTATTTTATCATTATCTATATTTATGTGAAATGGAATACTCCAAATTAAACAACCTGTAAAATTGTCTTTTGATTTATATCTTCCTGATTTTTTTATAAGCTTTGTTAAATGACCATTATTTCTAATAAAAATATCGCATACTAATTTATCAATATCATCTATTCTTTCTATATTTGAGCTATTTGAAATTTTAAGAACTTGATTAATATCTCTACTTTGTTTAGACTTTTTGTTAGAGTCAAAAATTTGAATATTTTCACCATCATAAACATCTTCTTGTTTATCTATAAATATATTAATTTCTTTTAAAATAATTGGTAAATTACTATCATTTAAACTATCAACCTTTAAATTTATTTTAATATTTTTACCACTTAGAAATTTATTTTTTTCCAATAAACTATAACCATCAATATAATCATATAATCTTAATTTTCCAACATCAGGTGATTCTTTAAATTTTACTTCAAAATTATAAGTTTGTCCATCTTTACTCATAATTAAATAACAAGAACCTTGCTCTCTTGTAAAATCACTTATTATATACCCTTTATTAAATAAATCTTGGTATGTTAGAAATTCTATAAATATTGAATGTAATTTTCTCACAAGATATATACCTCGTTCATTTTTAATCTCATCAAAAGTATCTTCAATTAGCTTTGGTGGTAAATTATCATAAAACTTTAAAAAATCTATTTTAAAAATAATATACTGAATTAATATTCTACACAATGAATTGGCTAAACTTTTTTCTTTCTCTTCTAAAATAATTGGTATTAAATAAGTTGCAAATATTTTGTTATTTTCACTTAAAGTTGAGTTACTTATATCAAAATTTTGTATGGCTTCTAGCCAATTTATTGGTAAAATTTTAGATTGTATTAGTCGCATTTTATTTTTCCTTTATATCATTTATTTATGGTATGATTCTTGATATAAAAGTTCTGGGTCTAAATCTAAACAGTTATCCCATTCTATGCTATCAAAAGATATTTTTACACTTTTAAATAATTTTTCATCTTTTAACTCTTTAAATTTTCCTATGTCCAAATATGGTTTTACATCAAATAATTTTTCTTCATTATTTTCAAATTTTAATAATAAAAGATAATTCTCAATTGCTTTTACATCTTTAACTGCTAAATACATATTATTTCTCCTATCTTAAAGGGTCTATTTTAAATGGTAATTCACCATTTTGAGCTAATATCCAATCAGCAAGTAACTCTTCTTGTCTTATCTCTACCCAAGCTAAAACCAATCTAAGTTTCTTTTTATGTAGTTTGCCTTCTATTAATTTAACTCTCTTTATATCTATAACTGCTCTATCATCTTGATAATAAACATGAATGTGTGGTGGATTATGCTCTTTTGGAGCACAGTACATTCTGATAATTATTCCATAAAACATTGATATTGTTGGCATTATATATCTCCTTTATTCTCTTTTTTATCTTATCTTAAATGATATTAAAGCCAAAATATTAGCTATAAAACTAATCATCCAAAATCGTACAATTATTTTATTTTCTGCCCATTTTTTAAGTTCAAAATGATGATGAATTGGTGCCATCAAAAATATTCTCTCTTTTCGTATTTTATAAATTCCCACTTGTAATATTACCGATACAGTTTCTATTACAAATATAATACCAATTAAAATTAGCAATATTTCACTTTTCCCAATAATTGCTAAATATGCCAAAAATCCACCAAGAGATAAGCTTCCTGTATCTCCCATAAATATTTCAGCAGGATAACAGTTATACCATAAAAAAGCAAGTAATGCACCTATAAAACTAGCAATTAGAATAGTTACCTCACCCACCCCTTTGATATTTTCAATTAGCAGATACTCAGAGAATATTGCATGTCCTGTAGCGTATATAATAAGCCCTAGCGTAGCAAATGCAATGATAGAGGGTACAGTAGCTAATCCATCTAATCCGTCAGTTAGATTTACAGCATTAGAAGTTGCCAAAAATATAAATATCCAAAAAGGGATAGCAAAATATCCCATATCAAAAAGAGGAGATTTAACAAAAGGAACATAAAAGGTGGTAGGAAACTTAGCTATAACAATTAAAAATATTGAGATTATTAATCCAAATATTAGCTGATAAAATAGTTTTGCTTTAGGTGATAAACCTGCAAGATTATCACCTGCTAAAACTTTGCCTATATCATCTTTAAAGCCAATAAATCCAAATCCAATAATTGTAAAAAGCCCACCAATAACATATAAATTTGATAAATTTACAGTTAATAATGATGCAACAACTGTACCAAATATAAATATGGCTCCACCCATTGTGGGAGTTTTAGCTTTGGAATCATGAGCTGGGATATATTTACTAATTGGTTGATTAGCATTTTTGCCAATAGCCCATGCTAAATATTTTGGCATAAAATATATTGTAAGGATAAAAGCAATAATAAATCCAATTCCTGCTCTAACAGTGGAATATTGAAGTAAGTTGAAATCTAACAAAAGGTAAAGTTCATATAACATAGGGGCTTCTTTTTAGTTTTAATAAGTTGATAAGTGGTATTCTACTATTATTTCAATAAAATTAACAATAAAAAATGGGAAAAATATGCAAAAAACGGTATTAATTATAACAGATGGAATAGGATGTAAACCTGATAGCATTTGTAACGCATTTAAAGATGCGATAACTCCAACTTATGATAAACTATTTGAAACTGCTCCACGAACATTAATTTCTACGCATGGTCTTAGTGTTGGATTGCCAATTGGTCAGATGGGAAATTCAGAAGTTGGACATATGACAATTGGAAGTGGTAGAGTTTTGTATCAAGATTTGGTAAAAATATCTTTAGCTATTGAAGATAAAAGTATAGAAGATAATTTGGCTTTAAATGATACTTTATCAAAAAGTGATAGAGTTCATATTATAGGATTATTAAGTGATGGTGGGGTTCATTCCCATATAAATCATATAATAGGTTTAGCAAAACTCTCTGATAATAGAGGTAAAAAAGTATTTTTGCATTTAATTACCGATGGAAGAGATGTATCTCCCTCTTCGGCAAAAAAGTATATCTCTCAAATAGAAAATATATGTAATAATAATATTTCAATTGCAACAGTTGGTGGAAGATTTTATACAATGGATAGAGATAATCGTTGGGATAGAGTGGAAAAAGGGTATAATGCAATTGCAAATGCTAATCCAAAAACTAATCTTACTATTAATGATTATGTTGATAACTTTTATGAAAAAGATGAATTTGATGAGTTTATTGAGCCAATAGCTTTTAAAAATTATGATGGAATGCAAGACAATGATAGTGTAATTATTGCAAATTTTAGAAGTGATAGAGCAAGAGAGATTACGAGTGCTTTGGGTTCAAAAGAGTTTAATCATTTTTCAAGAGAGTATAAAAAACTAAATATTGCAACAATGACAAAATATGATGCTTCATTTACTTATCCAATTTTATTCACAAAAGATACACCAAAAAATACTCTTGCTGAGGTTATTAGTGAAAATAGACTTACTCAACTTCATACTGCCGAAACAGAAAAATATGCACATGTAACTTTTTTCTTTAATGGTGGAGTTGAAACCCCAATGATTGGAGAGAGCCGAGTTCTTGTACCATCTCCTGATGTTAAAACTTATGATATGAAACCAGAGATGTCGGCTAATGAGGTTGGAGATGGTGTGGTTAAAGCTATGGGTGAAAACTATGATTTTATTGTTGTTAATTTTGCCAATGGTGATATGGTTGGACATACTGGAGATTATGAAGCTGCCAAAATTGCAGTTAATACGGTTGATTCTCAGTTAGAAAAGATTATTAATCAAGCCAAAAATAAAAATTATGCAGTTATTATTACAAGTGACCATGGAAATTGCGAAGAGATGAAAGATATTAATGGAGATGTTTTAACCAATCATACTGTTGGGGAGGTTTGGTGTTTTGTATTAGCTAATGGTGTTACAAAATTAAAAGAGAATATGGGACTTAGTAATATTGCATCAACCGTACTAGAATTAATGGATATAAAAACTCCTGATGAGATGGATGAGTCACTATTATCTTAAGAAATTTTTCAAAAAGTCTACTCTAAGACTATATTAGTATAATTAAATATTATATATAAAAATAGTTTTGGAGAGTTAATGGTAAAAGATTTAGTAATATACCCTGATAAAAGAATAGGTGTAGTATCAAGTGATGTAAGGGTATTTGACGACGAGTTAATAGAGTTGATTGAAGATATGAAAGATACAATGAAAGAGCATAATAGCAATGGATTATCGGCTATCCAAATTGCTGTTCCTGCATCAATTATGATTATCAAAAATAGTGATGGTGAGTTTTTAGAATTTATAAATCCTAGAGTTGTTAATCACTCAGGAGAATTTGACTCTACAGAAACTACACAATATTTGCCAAATATCACAAGAACATTTAAAAGATATGAAAGATTTAGCATGGTTTATGAAGATAGATATGGTAAACAACATACAATGAATGTAGAGGGTGAACTATCTGCTATTATTCAACGAAAAATTGATTATATATTTGGTAGTTCGTTTGTGCATAAATTTAACCCTGCTGGACGAAAAGATATAGAAAATGAATTAGCAGGAAAAGGTAGTGATGGATCGTTTGAAGATTATGAAAATATATCAGGACGAGACTACTTTAAAAGTATAGCTTCAAAACTTCTATTCTTTCAATTTTTGACTCTTTTTTCTGTATTATTTAATTTATCAAACGAAACACTAAATAATCTTTATACTTATGATAAAATTGCCACAGACTTATCAACTCTTTTAATTATAATTTATTTTATCTACTCAAAATATGAAGCAACAAAAAAACTATCTTGTACTGGATGTCAAGTTATAAGTTTTGCAACAGTTACAGTTAAATTCTTTGGAATTATTGCTATTTTATTCTTATTAAGCTATTATTTGGTAAACCCTAATATTTAATTAAAATGGAGATAAAATTGAAGCAAGAAGAGATTATCAATACCCTTAAATCAACATATTCAAGAGAAATAAGAAAAAACTTAATAAAAGCTATAATTAATAGTGAAAAATTAAAAAATAGTGAGATGAAAGATAAACAATATAAAATAATCAATCAAATCTTCTCTTATGTTATAAAACAAAGCAACTGGAAAATTTCTCAAAACTCAAATAATTTAGATACTACACCTCTTGAGATAATGTTAGAAGTCTTTCCTAAATTATCATCTACAAAGTGGTATGAGGAGCAGAATATTTCTGTGAAGAGTGGTATAGATGTTGTGATGGGTGATGAGTAATGGGATTAAATTTAAAAGCAGAAAAGAAATAGAATTATTCTTGTCTAATTCATATTTTTATGAAATATTAATAATGTTGGTGCTAAAATATTATTTAAGGAATTAAAATATGAATGAAATTAAATGTCCACATTGTAAAAAAGATTTTAAAATAGATGAAGCTGGTTATGCTGATATACTTAAACAAGTTCGTGACCATCAATTTGAAAAAGAACTAAAAAATAGACTTGAAATTGCAGAGAAAGAAAAAGAAAGTGCTGTTAAAATTGCTGAGGCTAATATTAAAAGCTCTTTGCAAAAGGAAATAGTTAAAAAAGATAAAGAACTAATTGAGTTAAAAACTAAAAGCGATACTGAAATTACTGAAATAGAGAAAGAACGTGATAATCTTGCTAATGATTTAAAAACACAAGAGAATGATAAAAATAGTGCGATTAAACTAGCAGAAGCTAATATTAAAAATTCTTTACAAGATGAATTAGCAGAAAAGGATAAAGAACTATTAGAATTAAAAGCTAAAAGTGATACAAAACTTGCTCAAATGAAATCTACAATTGAAAATATAGCAACTAAAAATAAATTAGATATTTCTCAAGCTATTAAAAATATAGAAAAAGAACGTGATAATCTTGCTAATGATTTAAAAATTAAAGAGATAGAAAAAGAGTCACTTGAAATCACAATTAAAGAAGATTTTACAAATCAGCTAGTTATAAAAGATTACACAATTCAAATGAAAGATGATGAAATAGCTCGTTTAAAAGATTTCAAGCAGAAACTTTCAACAAAAATGGTTGGTGAAACTTTAGAGCAACATTGTGAAACTGAATTTAATAAACTTCGTGCAACAGCATTTCCGAATGCTTATTTTGAAAAAGATAATGATTCAAGAGGAGGTAATAAAGGTGATTTCATTTATAAAGAAAATGATGAAGTAGGAAATGAAATTATTTCAATTATGTTTGAAATGAAAAACGAAAATGATGAAACTATAACTAAAAAAAGAAATGAGGATTTCTTTGCAAAACTAGATAAAGACCGTAATCAAAAAAATTGTGAATATGCAGTTTTAGTCTCTCTTTTAGAATCGGAAAATGAATTTTATAATACAGGTATAGTTGATGTTTCATATAAATTTAAGAAAATGTATGTAATTCGCCCACAATTTTTTATTCAAATAATCACATTACTTAGAAATGCTGCAATGAATTCAATGGAATATAAAGTGGAATTAAATTTAATGAAAAATCAAAATATGGACATTACAAATTTTGAAGAAAAAATAAATACATTTAAAACAGGATTTGCAAAAAATTATGATTTAGCTAGTCGTAAATTTAAAATAGCTATTGATGAAATTGATAAAACAATTACTCATCTTCAAAAAACAAAAGATGCTCTGTTGTCATCAGAAAATAACTTACGCTTAGCAAATAATAAAGCAGAAGATTTGACAATAAGAAAATTAACATACGGAAACCCTACAATGAAAGCAAAATTTGATGAGTTAAAATAAATAACAAGGCATATTATCCAATATATTAAAAAAGGAGAAAAATTGAATAAATACGCAGTGGCTTTTACAGGACCATCAGGAAGTGGGAAGACTACATTGGTTGAAAAACTTTCAATTGAGTTAATAAAAATTAAACAAGTAGCGATTATCAAAAATGACCCAAAAGATAAAGCAATTTTTGATGTAGAGGGGAAAGATAGTTATAAGTTTTCTCAAACAGGTGCAGAGGTGGTGGTGACTTCTCCTACAAGGACTACATATTTTAGCCAAAGAGAAAAAACTCTTGATGAGGTTGTGAGTATGTTAAGTAATTTTGATATACTTCTTGTTGAGGGGCTTAAGACTTTGCCTTTGCCACGAATTGCTATATTTAGAAATAAGATAGATGAGAGTTATTTTAGTTGTAGTGAAGCGATAGCTGTGGATAATAGCATAAATTTAAGTGATTATGATATACCTAAAAATATAGATATATTAGATTTAAATAATACACAAATGATAATAGAGTGGATAGAAAAAAATTCCAAGGAGATATAAATATTGACAGTCAAGATATTTTTATGATATACTTTGGATATACATATAAAAGGATATATTATGACTGCAACAATTTCAAGCTGGGATAATTCACAAGGTCTCAGATTTCCAAAAGAGATTATGAAAGAGTTAAGTTTATCTATTGGAGATAAAGTTAAAGTTTTAATTAAAAATAAAAAAATTATCTTCGAACCATTAAAGCAAGAGAGAGCCATATATGATATTAATGATTTGGTTGCTAAAATACCTCAAAATTATAAAGTTTTTGAAGAGTTTAATGATAAAAATGGGTTAGAAGAGTGCTAAAATATATACCTGAACAAGGTGATCTTGTTGCTTTAAATTTTGACCCACAACAAAGGCGAAGACCTACAATAATTATTACTAATAAAGTATTTAACAAAACCTATAAAATGTCAAATTTTTTCTAAAGTACATAATATCATGATATATATTAAAATAAATTTTGGAAAGGGGTATAATTGAAACAACTTCATACAGTAGGACATTCAATATATGAAATGGAAGATTTTCTTTTGTTATTAAAAAAAAATAGCATAAACACTATTGTAGATGTGCGAAGTACACCTTATAGTAAATTTACTTCTCAATATAATAGGGAAACATTAAAGCATTATTTAAAAGAAAAGAAAATATACTATATTTTTATGGGTGATTTATTGGGTGCAAGATATGAAGATAAAAGTTTATTATTTGATAATGGTAAAGTAAATTTTAAAAAAGTACAAGAGATAAAATCTTTTCAAGATGGTATTACAAGGCTAGAGAAAGGCATTGCAAAAGGATATAATATATCTTTAATGTGTTCTGAAAAAGAAGCTTTTGATTGTCATAGATTTGGACTTATATCAGAGTTTTTAACAAAAAATGAAATAGATGTAAATCATATTTATCCAGATAAAGTAGTTTCTCAAAAAATATTGGAACAGCAACTTTTAAAGAAATATGATAAAAAACTTCCAAAAGCAGACCTGTTTAATCCTAATATAACAGAAAGTTTACAAATTCAGTTAGCTTATGAATTAAGAAATAAAGATATTGCCTATAACTCAATAACAAAAGAAGGTGATGACTAATGAATATATTTACAATTGGTTTTTCTCAAAAAAGTGCAGAACAGTTTTTTAAATTATTAACAGAAAATAAAATAAAGAAATTAATTGATATTAGATTAAATAATAAATCTCAACTTGCAGGTTTTGCAAATGCAAAACATTTGCCATATTTTTTAAAATTACATAATGTTGAATATGAGTATAAACCTGAATTAGCTCCATCTAAAGAGCTATTAAGTAGATATAAAGATAAAATTATAAATTGGGAAGAATATATCAAAGTTTATAATAAATTATTAATAGACAGAAATATTTTAAAAGATATATCTATTGATGACTTAGATAATATAGTACTATTATGTAGTGAACCAACTGCTGAACAATGCCATAGAAGATTGATGGCAGAATATTTAGCAAAACATTTTGAAAATATTAAAATAGGACATTTATAATGAATAAAACATTAGTAATTTTTGCAAATTCTGTTAAACATCATCAGCATTGTATTGCAGGAAAAGATATTTTAACAAAAGAATGGATAAGACCTGTTGGAGATAAAAATGGTTGTGAATTAAAAGATGAACAAACAAAATATCAAAATAAATATGGAAAATATTTAGTCAAACCTTTACAAAAAATGAATATTAAATTTTTAAAAAAAGCACCTCTGAAACAACAACCTGAAAACTATATAATTTCAAATAAAATTTGGGAACAAAATTATAAAATTGAACGAGAGGATATTAAAAGTTTTTTAGATAATCCTAATAATTTATGGTTGGATGGTGTTAGTAAAAACGATAGAGTAAATTATCAATTAATTCAAAATGGTAAAATAAAAATATCACAATCATTATACTTAATAAAAGTAAATGATTTACAAGTAAATAAAGAAGATAGAAGAGCTACCTTTAGTTTCAATGATACTAATTATAATTTAGCAATAACAGACCCAAAAATACAATATTTTGATAATAGTAAGAAATCATATTATTTGGTTATTAGCTTAGGAGAGGAATTTAAAGGATATTGCTATAAATTGGTAGCTTCTATTTTATAAAATATAATATAAAAAATTCCAAGGAGATATAAATGAAAGATATTTTTAAAGCGATAGAAGATGTAGCATTTGCAATTGATAATGCAATTAAGAATGAGGATTTAGGATATAGTGATAGCGAGAACTCTTCGGGAGAAGACCAACTAAAACTTGATGTTCAAAGTGATAAGATTATAGAAGATAGATTTGCCTCTATAAGTTGTGTAAAAGCCCTTGTTAGCGAAGAGAAAGAGGGTGTGATGAGTATGAATGAGGGTGGTAAATATACTCTATGTTATGACCCTCTTGATGGTTCTAGTTTGGTTGATGTAAATTTATCTGTGGGTTCTATTTTTGGAATATATGAGGGTGAGTTGGAGGGTGCTAATATTATCGCTTCTGCTTATATAGTTTATGGTCCTAGAATTGAGCTTGTTTGGGTAGAAAAAGGTAAAATGCCTACTCTTTATCGTGCTATTAATGGAAAGTTTAAAGAGATTGGTGAGATTAAGCTTAATGAAAAAGGTAAATTAAATGCTAGTGGTGGGACTCAGCAACATTGGGAAGTTAAACATAAAGCTTTTATTGATGGACTTTTCGCTTCTGGATATAGACTGAGATATAGTGGTGGAATGGTGCCTGATTTACATCAAATATTATTAAAAGGTGGAGGGCTATTCTCTTATCCTGCTACTACTGATAAACCTGATGGGAAGTTAAGACAACTATTTGAAGTTATCCCTTTTGCTCTTGTTTATGAAGGTGCTGGAGGTCAAGCAGTAGATGCAAATGGTAAAAGACTTTTAGAGCTAGTACCATCTCATCCTCATGATACATCACCATGTTTTTTTGGTTCAAATAGTGAAATAAATGCACTAAAAGATGCTTATGGGATAAATAATGTCAAATAGAATGACTGAGTGGGAGATAGCATTAGAGGATAGAACAAAAGAGCTAAAAGAGTGTCAAATTAAGAATAATTTTAAAAGCTGTTTGGGCTGTAAGGATGTTAATAATTGCAAACTTAGAGATGCTTATATTAAGGCTGTTTATGAGAGTATGAATAGTGGTGAGAGTGGAGGATTTGAGTTTTAAAAAGTTTCTATATCTTGTTTTATCTTTAATATTAGTGGTTATAGTTTTAAATTGGCTATATCCACTAGATATTGATAAACTTGATAAACCTCGCTCAACCATTATTTATGATAAAGATAATAATATTCTAAGAATTCATCTTAGTAATGATGGATTTGTCCGTTTGGTTATTGAAAATAATAAAATTACACAAGATATAAAAAATATTGTAACAAGTTATGAGGATAGATATTTTTATTCCCATTATGGAGTTAATCCGTTTTCAATTATAAGAGCAATATGGTTTAATCTGAATAATCAAAGGGTCATTGGAGCTTCTACTATCTCTATGCAGGTGGCAAGAATGATGTATCATAAACCTCGTACACTTAAAAGTAAAATATCAGAAATTTTTAGAGCTTTTCAACTAGAGTGGAAATTTACAAAAGATGAAATATTAGCTTTTTATCTTAATAATACCCCTTATGGTGGAAATATTGAAGGTTTTGCATCTGCTTCTTATCTCTATTTTGGAGTAGACTATTCACTATTATCAATTGCTCAAATATCATATCTTACATCTATACCAAAAAATCCAAATAAAAATTCTCCTCAAAATATAGATAGAATAGATTATCTTAAACAAAGAGTTTTAAATAGTGTAAAAGAAAGAGAGATAATTGATATAAATATAATAGATAGAGCATTAAAAGAAAATATAACACCAAAACGAGCTAAACTTCCTCAGTTACTACCACATTTAACAGGTAAAATTAAAACAGGTAATAAAGTATATACAACAATAGATATTAAGTTGCAACAAAAAATAGAAAAATATATTAAGGATAGTGTTAAGGAGTTTCAAAAATATAATATTTTTAATGGTAGTGCTGTGGTAATTGAGAATAAAACAATGAATATTTTGGCTTATGTTGGTTCTCAAGATTTTTATGACAAATATCATGAGGGTGAAAATGATGGTGTAGTTTCAATTATAAGTGCAGGTTCAACTCTAAAACCTTTTGTTTATGCTTTGGCACTAGAGGAGGGAATTATTACACCACTTAGAAATATATATGATATATCTCTGTATATTGCAGGGTATAGACCACAAAATTATTCAAAAAAGTTTATAGGAGATATGACCACTTCATCTGCTTTGCAATATTCTATAAATACAGTAGCTGTAGAACTTGATAGATTATTGCAAAATAGATCACTATATGAACTTTTAGAAAAAGCTAAAATCAAATCAATAGATAAAAAGAAAAACTTTTATGGAAGTTCATTAACTTTAGGTGGATGTGGGATAACTTTACTTGATTTGGCACAACTTTATAGTGCATTAGCAAATGGTGGATATTATCAAAAAGCATCATATCTTAAAAATCTTAAAAATTCAAAAATAAAAATTTTAACTAAAGAATCATCTTATCTAATTGCTAATATTCTATCAAACTCTCCAAGAGATAATTTTTCATCATCATGGGAATATATTAAAGGGGCAAATAGAGTTGCATTTAAAACAGGAACATCTGCTAAAGCTAAAGATTTATTGAGTATTGGATTTACACCAAAATATACTGTAGCTGTTTGGTATGGAAATTTTAATGCAATGTCATCTAAACCAGCTTATAATAATAAAGATGATAAGCCAACTGGAATTAAAATAGCATCACCAACACTTTTAAAAATATTTAAGATATTAGATGATTCAGAGTGGTTTCAAAAGCCAAAAAATATCATAACTCAAAAAATTTGCCAAGATATAATAGAAATAGGAGAGTGTAAGAACTACATAGAGGATGAAGTTATAAAGGATATTAATTTATCAACCCCTTGTAGAGTTCTTAGAGCAGAAGTTTTGAGCAAAATGATGCAAAATGGCACAATTAAATCAATGAATAATTTATCTAATCATAGGTGTTATAAAAAATGGAAAAGCTATAAACCATTGATTACTAGCCCTATTGATAATAGTAAATATATACATAATAAATTTCTTCCTAATGAGTATAAAAAGATTAAATTTGAGTGCTACTCTTTTGAATCAAATAGCACAATTTATTGGTTTATTGATAATAACAAAATTATTAAATCACACTCAGCAAAACCAATATATCTTTATCTTAAAGAGGGGAGGCATAATATAAGTTGCCTAGACCAAGCTTCTAAGATAAAAAGTATAATTATTGATTCTATAGAGGAGTAAGAATTTTGTATAAATATTTATAGTTATCTAAATCTTAGGGTACCCATAAGGGGACACCCCTACAGTCCTAAATACTCTTTTATATTATCTACTCTATCTAATTTTTCCCAAGTGAAATCTTCATCTTCTCGTCCAAAATGTCCATAAGATGCAGTTTTTCTATAAATAGGTCTAAGTAAATCAAGCGAATCTATAATACCTTTAGGTGTTAAATCAAAAAGTTCAGCTATACATTGCGAAATCTTTTCTTCATCAACGACAGAAGTATTATGAGTATCTACAAAAATAGAAACTGGTTTTGCTACACCAATAGCATAAGCAATTTGAACTGTAGCTTTATCACAAACTCCAGCACCAACTAAATTTTTAGCGATATGTCTAGTTGCATAAGCAGCACTTCTATCAACCTTTGTAGGGTCTTTACCACTAAATGCTCCACCACCATGAGGACAACTACCACCATAAGTATCAACAATAATTTTTCTACCAGTTAATCCTGCATCACCTTGAGGACCACCAATTACAAATCTTCCTGTTGGATTGATATGATAAGTTATATCATCACTCATTAAATGCTCTGGAATAACTGCTTTGATAACCTCTTCTAAAACTGCCTCTTGGACTGTCTCTAGTGTTACATTATCATGGTGTTGAGTCGATACAACTATAGTATCAATTGAAACTGGCTTACCATCAACATATTTTACACTAACTTGTGCCTTACCATCAGGGCGAAGAAATGGAACTGTACCATTTTTTCTAACTTCTGCTAGTTTAGCCGTAATTTTATGAGCCAATGATATAGGTAGTGGCATAAGTTCAGGTGTCTCATTACAAGCATAACCAAACATCAATCCTTGGTCTCCTGCACCTATCTCTCCACACTCTTTATCTACACCTTGATTAATATCAGGGCTTTGTTCTCCTATTCCATTAAGCACTCCTGCACTTCTATAATTAAATCCATAATTAGAATCAGTATAACCTATCTCTCTAATAACATCTCTAGCAATATCTTGCATTGGTACATAAGTATGAGTTTTAAGCTCACCTGCAATGATACAGAAACCATTACTTAAAAGTGTTTCACAAGCTACTCTTGCATCTTTATCATTTTTAATTATATAATCAAGTATTGCATCAGAGATTTGGTCAGCCATTTTATCAGGATGACCCTCTGTTACAGATTCACTTGTAAATATGTACTCTTTTATCATATCTATCCTTGTTAATTTTTAATAATGAGATAATACTGTATAAAGATTAATATAATATTGGAATATAAATAAAAGAAAAATTAATTTATGATTGATTTAATTTGAAAATATGGCGCGGTGGACGAGACTCGAACTCGCGACCCCCTGCGTGACAGGCAGGTATTCTAACCAACTGAACTACCACCGCACCTATATAAGAAAAAAGTTGTATTATATTTACATAATACATATGGTGGTCGCTATAAGACTCGAACTTATGACATCTACCTTGTAAGGGTAGCGCTCTACCAACTGAGCTAAGCGACCTAAGATAATAAAGTTATAATTTATTTTAAATCATTAATGGCGACCCCTAAAGGATTTGAACCTCTGTGTCTGCGATGAAAACGCAACATCCTTGGCCACTAGATGAAAGGGTCGTAAATATTAAACCCAAATAAATCAAATTTAGTGGTGACCCGTTTAGGATTCGAACCTAAGGCCCATTCCTTAAAAGGGAATTGCTCTACCAACTGAGCTAACGGGTCACTAAAAAGAAAATGGCGCGGCGGACGAGACTCGAACTCGCGACCCCCTGCGTGACAGGCAGGTATTCTAACCAACTGAACTACCACCGCACCTATAAAATATAAAAGAATTATATCATCAGTATCTTAATACAAGGATAATACAAATGGTGGTCGCTATAAGACTCGAACTTATGACATCTACCTTGTAAGGGTAGCGCTCTACCAACTGAGCTAAGCGACCTAAAACACTTAAAGTGGTGACCCGTTTAGGATTCGAACCTAAGGCCCATTCCTTAAAAGGGAATTGCTCTACCAACTGAGCTAACGGGTCATATTTAAGTGGACAAAATTATATCTTATTTTTTTAAGATTGTCAAGAGTTTTTTTAAATTTATAATATTTTTTTACTTAATATCTCTATTGCTATATTTGTAGCTTGTTGTTGAACTTCATCTCTATCTCCTAAAAATAGATATTTTGTTACAAATATATCTTTTGGTGTTAATACTCCAATATAAACTGTCCCCACTGGTTTATATTCAGTTCCTCCTGTTGGTCCTGCTATCCCACTAACAGCTATAGCATAATCACTATCTGCCATTTTCTTAATCCCTTTTAACATTAGAGTTACACATTCATCACTTACTGCTCCATAATTATTTAATATTTCATTAGAAACCCCTAACCAATTATGTTTTATCTCATTTGAATAAGTTACACAAGAGCCATTAAAAACAGATGAAACCCCTGATATTGATGTAAAAGCTGAGGCAATTCTACCACCTGTACAACTTTCAGCAAAACTTATGGTGCTATTTGATAATATTAATTTATCTACTATATTTTGTACTATTTGATTCTTCATAATAAAATTATAACTAATTTATTCTAATATTTTATAAATTTTGGATAAAATTCAACTATGAATTATTTAATAGAGATAATGGTAATAATGATATTACTGGAAATTTTTGAGGCAAATTGGCAACGAGCAGAGACGATTGAAGGGATACTCCAAAAATCTTACTTTTTATATAAAAAAAGTATTTTCTTATTCTTTTTAATGCATCCAACATTTTATTTTGTGCTATTTGTATCATTATATACAGATACATTAAATTTTGGAATTGTTGCCATATTAACATTTAAGGTATTAGATTTTATGTTTAAACTAGATATTATAGATAAATATTTTATTAAAAATAATTTAGATTATACTTTAAAAGAGTTATTAAAAACTGAAACTAATCCTTGGTATTTCTTGATGGGACTAAGCCTATATGTTCCTACTCTTTTTTACTCATTAACCTAAGGAGATATTTTGATAATAGCAAAAAGTATAAATGAACTATATGAAGCAAAAAAAAATTTAATAGGTTCTATCGGTTTTGTACCTACTATGGGTGCATTACACAATGGACATATATCGTTAATTAGACGAGCTAAGGATGAAAATAAAATAGTGATAGTATCTATTTTTGTTAATCCTACACAGTTTTTGGAGGGTGAAGATTTTTCTACTTATCCACGAAAAGATTTAGCAGATATAGAGATTTGTAAAATGTCAAAAGTGGATATTTTATTTATGCCATCTATTAATAGTATGTATAAAAAAGATGAGTTAATTATTATGGCTCCTTCAATAGGAGGATATGTTTTAGATGGAGCTTCAAGACCAAAGCACTTTGATGGAATGCTACAAATTGTTATGAAACTATTAAATTTAACATCCGCCACTAAAGCATATTTTGGCAAAAAAGATGCTCAACAGTTAGCGTTAATAAAACAGATGGTAAATCATTATTTTTTAGATGTAGAGATAGTTGAATGTGAAATTATACGAGAGTGTAATGGATTAGCAATGAGTAGCAGAAATAGTTATCTTTCGCCAAAAGATAAAATAAGAGCATTAACTATTTTTCAATCACTAAATTTAGCAATATCAATGATTTTTAAGAAAGAGTTAAACACAAAGATAATAAAACAAGAGATGAAAAAGGTACTCTCAAAAGTTGATAAGATAGAGTATATTGAGATAGTTAATAGAGATTTTCACTCATTAGAGAGTGTTGAGCTTCAAGGTACAATTATACTTGTGGCTGTTTATATTGGTGATACAAGACTGATAGATAATATTTGGATTTAAGGAACAATAATAATGTTTAAAACAATTAAAGAGGATTTTGCAAATGTCAAAAGAAATGACCCTGCACTGCACTCTATATTTGAGCTATTTTTTAACTACCCTGGATTATGGGCTATGTTTTTTTATAGAGTAGCACATAAATTATATGGATATGGACTTCGTTTTTTACCAAGATTTATATCTGCTATTGGGCAATTTTTAACAACAATTGATATTCACCCAGCAGCAACTATTGGCAAAAGAGTATTTATTGACCATGGTGTAGGTGTGGTTATTGGTGAAACTGCTATTATAGAAGATGATGTATTGATATATCAACAAGTTACACTAGGTGGTGTTAGCTTAACTCATGGGAAAAGACACCCAACAATCAAAAAAGGTGTAGTAATTGGAGCAGGAGCAAAAGTTTTAGGAAATATCACTATAGGTGAAAACTCAAAAATTGGTGCAAATTCTGTAGTGGTTAAAGATGTCCCACCAGACTCTACAGCAGTTGGAATTCCTGCAAGAGTTATAATTAGAGGGTTTGATAAAAGCCCACTAAGTCATAATAAAATACCAGATATTAACAAAGAGATTTTTGAATATCTTATCAAAAAAATAGCTGTTTTAGAACATACTATAAAAACTGGAGATACAGATTTAATGGATAAAGAGGATGATGAATTAGATGAGATATATAACACATTTTTAAAAACTATGGATAATTAGGGGAAGGATATTTAAATATGACAGGAAAAGATATTAAAACTTATGGTAGCAAAAATAAGTAAAAATTAATCAACTTTATAATATTATCTGAAATATAATTTTAAGGATAAAACTTATGAAGAGATTGATTTTAATATTTCTATTAATTACAAATATAGTTTTTGGAGCTGATAATAGCTGTGCATCGTGTCATAATGGCATTGAAAAGATTCGTTCCCATAATTCTAAAATGATGAAAGCAATTTTGGAAATATCTGATAAATCAGGAAACAAAGGTAATGACTGTATAGTTTGTCATGGTGGAAATCCATCTAAAATGGCTAAAAATGAGGCTCATAGTGGAACAATTGAGTATTTTAAAACCAATAAAGGTCCAAAAGAGTTCTATCCCTCACCAACAAGCCCATGGATAAATAAGAACACTTGTGGTATGTGTCATCCTAATCAAGTAAATGCTCAAATGAACTCACTTATGGCAACAGAGGGTGGTAAAATTCAAGGTGCTTTATGGAGTTTTGGAGGTAAAAATGGATATAAACATAATATTGGAAACTTCAAAACTAAAAATCCTAAAGATTTACATTCAAGATTTGGTACAGATAAGTATAGAAAATATATGGAGACTCTATCAAAATTAGAACCACAAGCATTTCCTAGCGAGATGATACCTCTTCCTCCTGCTCCAACTGCTGATGAGGTAGAAAAAGATCCATCATTAGCTGTTTATACATATCTTCGTCAAGAGTGCTTAAGATGTCATACTACAGGAAAAGGGCGACAAAAAAGAGGCGATTTTAGAGGAATTGGATGTGCATCTTGTCATATTCCATACTCAAATAGTGGGCTTTATGAAGGCAATGATACGATGATAGATAAAAACGCTTCAGGGCATCTATTAGTCCACTCTATCCAATCTTCAAGAAAAGTAAAAGTACAAGTCCATGATGTAAATTATAGTGGGATTCCAGTTGAAACTTGTAGCACTTGCCATAACCGTGGTAAAAGAATTGGAGTATCGTATCAAGGATTAATGGAGACTGCATATAACGCAACTTTTGATGATGAGGGTAATGGACAACCAAAACTTCATACTAAAAGATATATCCATATGCAAAAAGATATTCACTATCAAAAAGGGATGCTTTGTCAAGATTGTCATACATCTAATGATTTGCATGGTGATGGATTTTTAAGTGGGGCAAATGCTGGGGCTGTAGAGATTGAGTGTCAAGATTGTCATGGAACAACCAAAAAATATCCATGGGAACTTCCTCTTGGATATTCTGATGAGTTTAATACCACTGCTAAAACTGGAGTGGGTAGAGGTATTACAAATACCTTAGCTGAGTATTTAAAACAGAGAACAGTATATCCTAAAAAAGATGGATATTTACTAAGTGCAAGAGGTAATCCATTGCCAAATGTGGTACGAAATGGAGATAAAGTTACAGTCCATTTAGCATCAGGGAAAGATATTGAACTCTCCCCTTTAAAGACTCTCAAAAATGAAGAGAAACTCTCAAAAGAGGGATTATTAGCCATGGATAGTATAAGTAGTCATACTGATAATATGGAGTGTTACACTTGTCATGCGACTTGGGCTCCTCAATGTTATGGATGTCATGTCAAGATTGATTATTCAGATGGTAAAAAAAATGTAGATTGGGTAAAAGCTGCTCATGATAGAGATATTCACGGCTCAACAGGAGTGATGAAAAATCTTAAAGATTATCTAGTAGATGGTAAAGTAACAGAAACACGAAGCTTTTTAAGATGGGAAAGCCCACCACTTGCACAAAATGGAGAGGGTAGAATTAGCCCAACAATCCCAGGATGTCAAACCACAATTACAGTAATTGGCAAAGATGGAAAAGCACTACTTAAAAATCATATATATAAAATTAAGAATGTAGAGGGTGCTGGAGAAGAGGGGCAAAATGCAATTGATATGGCACCAATCCAACCCCATACAATTAGCAAAGAGAGCCGAACTTGTGAAGATTGTCATGCAACAAAAAAAGCTTTGGGTTATGGGATAACAGGAGCTACAACTACAGCATCACCTAGCAAAGATGCAATAGCAGAGATTATGAGTGCAGATGGTCAAATCCTACCAAAGCAATATATTCCTCAAATAAATGCAATTCCAAATCTAATCAACGACTACTCTAAATTTATAGATGAAAATGGTACGCAACTACAAACAGTAGGACATCATTGGAGTTTATCAGCTCCTTTAAATGCAGAACAACGAGCTAAACTTGATAGAGAGGGAGTTTGTATGAGTTGTCATATTGATATTCCAAAAGGCAATCTTGCTATAAATGCCATGAGCCATATAGCACAATATGCAGGAGTAACGATTGATAATGATATGCACAAAGATATATTAAATAAAGTTGTAAATCTAGGGGCTATTGTACAAGTTGGTTTGCCACTTATTTTTGTGATTTTGTTTGTGATTTGGTGGGTTAGAAGAAAAAAGTATAAAGATGATAAATATTAGATATTTGATTTTATTTTTTATTTTAAGTATTATTTATATATTTACTATTTTTGGTGGTGCAGTTATGGAATTAAATTTAACCTCTTTTTTAAGTGTATCATTTTTACTTATTCCATCTACTCCATTTATAGGAAAGTTTATATTAAAAGAAAATTCAAAAGTAGATAATTTTTATATATCTTATATTCTACTTATTCTTGCTATATTACCTACTTCTGGAGATTTAGCAGGTAATATTAATTATCCTTATTTTATATTTGATTTAATGGAAATTAATCATTTTCATTATAGTAAAAATGGCGTTTCTGAATCTTATCTATATCCAATGATTTTTATTACAATGATAGGTATGATTATGGTTGCAAAATTTTATAATAAAGAATAATAAATTTAATTCGTAGGTCGCGAGTCCCCGACTCCGACTTTAATATCTTAAATTTTGATGTTACTTAGTTATTTAGTTGTCATTTTTAATATAGGTGTAAATTTTAAAGATGAATTATCTAAAAACTGTTTACATCTTTTAATATAAAATTTATATAATATACTAGGGTTATCCTCTTCTAATTGAATAAAAATATTATAAGCAGTTTTTATATGAGCATCTCTAAAATATTCTATTGCTTTTGTATATATCTCTATTTCATTATTTGATATATCTTTATTTTTACATAATACTTCAAAAATCTCAACAGCTTTATTTTTACCTTTTACCTCTACCAAATCAATTGGTCTAATTTTATAACTCTCTTTTAATTTAGATTTTGTGGCACTAGATATTAAAATCTGACCACCATATTGTTTAGTTAATCCCTCTAGTCTTGATGCAAGGTTTACATTATCTCCAATAATAGTATAATCTGAACGACCATAAGAACCCATATCTCCAGCAGTTACTCTACCAGTATGCAAACCTATCCCAATATTAATCGTTACATCATATTCAGGTGTAATCTCTTTATTTATATCAACAAGCATCTCAATTTGTGCTACAGCACTTTTTAATGCCTTATCAGCATGATTTGGAATCTCTATGGGTGCATTCCAGTATGCCATAATAGCATCTCCAATAAATTTATCAATTGTACCTTTATAATCTATAATACAATCAACCATTGGAGTCATATATCTATTTAACATTTGAATTAGTCTACCAGGAGAACCTATTTTTTCTGATATACTAGTAAATGAGCGAATATCACTAAAGAATATTGTGGCTTCTACCTCTTTTGATATAATTAGCTCCTCTGCTGAGTGTTCTAAAAGATACTCCATTACAGCAGGAGATACTTTTTTACCAAGCATTCTTTTTGCCTCTTCTTTTTGTTTTGATGCTAAGATATAATCAATAGATACAGATAAAACTAGTGTAAGAATAAAAGATATTAAAGGAAATAGAAGATTTAAAACAACACCATATTCAAATAAAAGTACAAAAAAGATTTGAAAGATAATATAAATTAGAATTATAGCAATAGGTATAACAATCCAAGACTTAACGATGGAGAAGATAATCATAGAGATAATAATAATCAACCATATCATTGTTAAATCATACTCTTTCTTATCTGTAGGTATTTTTAAAAAGTCTCCTGATAAAATATTATCAATCACATTTGCATGTATCTCAACACCATTTATAGACCTATCAAAAACCATAGCTCTAGTATCTACTAAACCCATTGATGAAGTACCAATAATTACAAACTTATCTTTTATATCATTTTTGTTAAAAGAGCCATCCATTATATCAGCTATACTAATATATTTAAAATGTTTTTTTGGACCTCTAAAATTTATAATAAGCTGACCTTGGTTATCTGTGGGTATCTTATACTCTCCAAATTCAATACGCTCTACACCATTTGGACTACTAATAATTTGAACCTTATTGCTATTACTATAAATTCTTACCATCTCAAGAGCTAAAGATGGATAGATAGTATTATCATATTTTATAATTAAAGGGACTCTTCTAATCATACCACCAAAATCAGGATTATTATTAAAAAACCCACTTGAATAGAGAGAGTTTTGGAGGATTGGTATATTTAAAACAACACTATTAAATGTATGAATATCTCCATCAATTATTCCTCTTGATATAAATACTGCAGGAATCATTGGTACATTTGTTTCTTTTTTCTCATCAAAAGTAAATGTATATCCACCTACCACAGGGGTAGATGCAAAACATTTAGCTAAAATTTCATCATAATTGGCTAATTTTTTTGATTTATTAATAATCTTTGATTGTAGTTTATGAGGAGATGTTCTATCCTCTTCTGCAAAAACAATATCGAGTCCAATAATTCTAGCTCCAGCATCTGTGACTTTATATATTAAATCCGCAAAGATATTTCGCGACCATGGCCATTGTCCAAGTTTTTTTAATGATTTTTCATCAATATCTACAATAACTACACTATCTGATTTTGGTAATTTCCCACGAACATTAAACCGACATTCATCACCCCTCTAAACTTAAACTAATATAAAACAACTAATCATAAAACTCTTCATAATCATCCCCTAAGCACTCCAAAATAATCTCATGATTTTCATTAAAATAGTCCAATTG
>JAMOOQ010000019.1 GCA_027100635.1 Campylobacteraceae bacterium
CCATCAATTACTAATATCTCATTTTTAATTCTATTTTTTATCTCATTTTTTATATTCAAAATTTAAACCTTATATTACGATTGTGTTAATTATAACATAAAAATATTTTACTAATAATATGTAATATGAATATCTAACTCACTACTTACATTTAATATTTAGTTTATTAATAAGAACAGGAGACTCACAATGGATACCCTACGGCTAATCAGCATTTTGTAGGGGCAATCCCAATGCATCCCCATCCCCCAAAATAAAATAAGGTTTTTTGGGGACGAGATAGCTTCAGCCTCTCCCTAATATACGGAACTAAAGCACCGTATCCACCAAAAGCATAATAATCTTTAATTTATTGGTATTGGGCTTTAGTCTCTACCTAATATACGAAGTTAAGGTCATCTCAGTTCCTATGACTTTTGTGTTTTTAGTAATGCTCTTACAACTTCTCTATCGTCATAAGGATATTTTACCCCTGAAATCTCTTGATATGGTTCATCGCCTTTACCCAATATCATCAATACTTCATTATCTTCTAGCTCTTCTATTGCTTGATTTATTGCATAAGTTCTATCTATCATAGCTCTTGTCTTTTGTTGGTTTTCAATTCCTGAGAGTATCTGTTTTATTATATCTTCTGGTTTTTCATCTCTTGGATTATCGCTTGTTACATAAACTTTTTTTGCAAATTTAGCTGCTACTGATCCCATTCTTGCTCTTTTTGTAGTATCTCTATCTCCACCAGCACCAAAGACCACAGATATATCTTTATCTTTTACACTATCTAAAACTTTTACCATCCCATCAGGAGTATGAGCAAAATCAACAACAATCATTGGGTTATGGCTAACAACTTCCATTCTTCCAGATACCCCTGCAAAATTACCAACAACATCACAAACCTCTTGTATTGATTTTTTGGTAAGCATTACACAAGAGCCAATTGATGCCATTAGATTAAATAAATTAAATAGCCCTATCATTGGAGAATCAAATTCTGCTTGATTTGAAAGATGTTGAACAGATGCCACAATTGAATTATCTAAAGAGAATGCCTGAACTTTAAAAGTTGCAGGTTCATCAACACCATAACTCATAGCTCCGATTGGATTATATTTTAAATTTTTAATATCATCTTTATTTAATAATTTAGGGCAATCATCAGCAAAAAAACTACTTTTAACCCTTCTATACTCTTCAAGAGTTTTATGATAATCAAGATGGTCACTCGTTATATTTGTGTGAACCTTAAGGGCAAATTTTAGACCCTCTATACGATTTTGAGCTATTGCGTGAGAGCTTACTTCCATAATAAAATATTTAGCATTTAACTCTTTAGCTTTTTTAATATTTAAGATAGTTTCAAAAATTGATGGAGTGGTCATACTTCTATCTTCTATCTTTTTATCATCAACAAAAAATCCTCGTGTTCCTTGAAGTGCAGGGGCTTCATCTAAATCAATCAAAATAGAGTATATTCCAGCTGTTACAGTAGTTTTTCCATTTGTCCCTGTCACCCCAACCACTTTAATATCATCAAGTGACCAATATTTTATAAGTTCTTGTGGAGTGATAAAACTTGGTTTATTATCAAGCTTCTCATAATATTTACTATTTTGTGCCGTTTTTAAAAATAGTGTTTCATTATTAATATCTGTAGTATTATCGCTTAGGTAGTTAAAGTTATCTTTTATAAATTCAATTTTCATATATCTTCTTTGTTTAATAATTTATATAATTTAAGAATATCTTGGTCTGCTTGAAATATAGTATTAGTATTATCAAGATAATCTATTGCCATTTGTGAAAAATCATTTTGAATTAACAGAGTGATAAAAGCTATAAATTCACTTTTGCTTGTAAGTATAACTTTTGTAGAAAACATAACATCCTCAAAAGCTCTTTTAAAACTACCTCTATCTTCTATAAGAATCAAAAATTCATCATATTTAATACCATCTTCAAAATCAGCTTGTTTCTCCATAGGCTTTAGTAAAATTTCATAAAGTTTATTTTTTGAATCATCTATATTTTGAATTAAATCATTAATTATCTTATCAGCATCTTTATTTTCACTTTTCATAACTTGATAATAATCAAATAAAGCATGAGCTTCATCTGCGTTATCATTGCCCAAATCACTTAAAAATACACCAACTCTTGCCTCTTTAAGAGTAGGATCTTCATTGAGAACTAATCCATAATCTCTAAGTGCTTCATCAAATTCACCTGTCAAAAATTTAGTCTCTGCTCGATTTAATAACTTTTTAGTTTTTCTTAAACTCATATTTATCCTAATTGGTCTAATTTATCTTCCCATCCTAATGGTACACTCATAACTGTTATTTCAGGATGAATAAGCGTTTTTATCTGTCTCTCAACACCAAATTTAATAGTTGTTCCAGAACTTGCACATCCAATACAAGCACCTTGAAGTTGCACAAATACAACAGCATCTATTATATCAATCAATTTTATATCTCCACCATCAAGCTTTATAGATGGTCTTACTTTATCTATTACACTAAGTACTGCTGGTCTTAACTCTTCATCTGTAAATGGAATCAAAAAAATCTCCTAAGGTTAAATTAGATATATTATATCACTTTTGTTTAAATTTAAACCCTATTCTTTGTAGATTCTCTCTTAATTTAACCTCTATATCCCCTTGAAACTCCATTTTTTCATCTTTAAGTGTGCCACCAACTCCCATACTTTTTTTTAACTCTTTTAAAATTGATTGTAGTTCAGATTTAGGCATATAAAAAGGTTGTACAATAGTTACCATCTTGCCTCGTCTCTTCTCTTTTGCAAAATGTAATCTATGTTCAGATTTTTCTCTAAGGGGTTCTTTTTTAACTTTTTTTGGCTTAGTTTTATTGTCACTACTCCAATTATCTCCAAAATTTGCACCCATTTCAAATAGATTTTTATTCATAATTTTTCCTTTTTTAATCCCTTAAACTCTTAGCATTTGGATTTATTTTAATTTTATGAGGCATATCAACAAGTTCAATATCATTCAAAAGTTTAGGTGAAGCGATAGTTGAGCTTCTAATATGTTTATCTTCATATAAAAATAGATTAAAGCCATTTTCATACAGAGCTAATCGTGTGGCTAAAGATATAGAATATGTTGTTACAACTCCATCATCTTTAATAATATTTTTAATATCTCTAAAAAATTCTCTAGTCCAAAGGGTAGGATTATTTTGTGGGCTAAAAGCATCTTGATAAACTATATCAAACTTCTCTTTTAATTTAGGAATACTATCTCTTGCATCTCCAATTAAAATCTCTATCTTATATTTATCATCTTGATATTTTTGAGTCTCACTTAGGCTAATAATTATATCTTTAAACTTATCAAATTCTTTTGGATAATCAAAATCTTTAAGTGAGTTTATAAGCTCTAAGTCAAATTCAGGTGAGATTATCTCTACTCTTATATCTAAATTGTTTTTTTCTATATAATATAAAGTTGCTAAAGTATTATATCCTAAACCATAACAGATATCTAAAATTCTAATAGTTTTTTTATCTTGTTGATATTTAAATGCAGGGATTATATGTTTATATAAAGATTCACTAAATGCACCATCTTTGGTTGAGTGGTAATGTTCATTAAACTCATAAGAAAAGAGAGTTTTGCTAGAATCTAATGTTTTAACTATCTCTTTTCTACTATATATCTTGCAAAATTTATCGGAGGTGATGGCTTTAACCTCACTAAAACTAAAAGGTGGAGCTGAAGCACCACTTCCGAGTTTACCCTTATGAGTCATTTTTTATACACCAATCTCATCAAGCTCTTTAAATTTAAATGCTTCAATAATATCTTCTATGGTTTTCTCTTCACGAACAACTAAAACCATCATCCCATCTTCCATAAATTCCATATAACTTTCAAATTTATTCTCTAAAATGATAAAATCTATCCAATCTTCACCTGTTGCTTTTCTATTATCAAAAAACTTTACAGACTTAATTACACCATTATTAAAATCTACTAAAGCCCATTTTACTACAGAGAAAATTCCGATAACTTCTGATTTTTTCTCATCAGTTCCATTAACTGGAATTAAAATAAACATCTCTACCCTTTACTTAATTAACGATAAATCTAATATTAGCTTTTTGTTGCTCATTGTACCTATTTTAGCTTTTAAAACTGTTTTAGCAATACTTTTTGCATCTTTAAGTGAATGCATTTTATATGTTCCACATTGATAAATATTAAGCTCAGGGATATCTGATTGTTTTTTTACTTTTAAAACATCTTTCATAGAGTTTTTCCATGCTTTTACAACTTCTTCTTTTTTAGGAGTTCCAAGCAGAGACATATAAAATCCTGTTCTACACCCCATTGGAGATATATCAATAATTTCAACTTTTTTACTGTTTAAATGCTCTCTCATAAATCCAGCAAAAAGATGCTCTAGTGTATGGATTCCTCTTGATGATAAAATATCTACATTTGGCTGACAAAATCTTAAATCAAAAACTGTAATATTATCTCCACTTGGAGTTTTCATCTTTTTTGCAACTCTCACTGCTGGTGCATTCATTCTTGTATGGTCTACTGTAAAACTATCTAATACTGGCATATTTATCCTTTTTATCTGTATTATAGCAGATTAATGTTTCAAAATATTATAATATTATAGTACAAACTAATTTAGTTATCACAAATCCACCAACTACAAGCCATATAAACATACCTAAAGCAGTATAAACAGGGGCTAATCCTAAACCTTTAAATTTAGCAAATCTAGTTCCCATTCCAAGGGCGGTCATTGCCATTGTAAGTAAAAATGTGTCTATTTCATTGATAGTATTTACAATATTCTCTGGCACTAAATTAAGTGAGTTAAATCCTGCTACAAATATAAAATATACGGCAAACCAAGGTATAACAAGTTTTACGGAACTGCTATCTCCACCCTCTTTTTTGGCACTATAGCTTAGATAAAATCCTAAAACTATAAGCATAGGGGCAATCATAATGACTCTTGTCATTTTGACAATTACGGCATTATTTGCCATCTCAATAGGAGCATTTGGGATAGAAAATGGTACGGCTACAACTTGTGCTACTTCATGTATTGTCCCACCTACATATATACCAAATTGGCTAGGGGTCATATGTAAAAATCCTGTAGAAGGTTCAATTATTGCTGAGTATAAAACAGGATATAAAAACATTGATATTGTTCCAAACAGAACTACCATAGATACGGCAATGGCAGTTTTATGCCCCTCTGCTTTAAGCACTGGTTCAGTTGCTAATACTGCTGCTGCTCCACATACTGAAGCCCCTGAAGCAGTTAGCATAGAGGTATCTTTTTCCATTCCAAAAACTTTAAATCCTAGCCAAGTTCCTAATATAAATGTGGTTGATAACATAATAAGAGATACTAAAAATCCCTCCATACCAACTTCTGCAATTTGCTGGAATGTAATCCTAAATCCATATACTACAATTGCAAATCGTAAAATCTTTTTACCAGAAAATACTATTCCAGTTTCCCACTCTGATGGGATATGATTGTGTAGAGTATTTGCATAAAATATTCCCATTACTATACCTATTACAAGAGGAGATAATCCTAAAGATGCAATATATGATAAAGAAGCTATATATGTTGCTGCCATTGCAAATATAGAGACAAAGAAAATACCTCCCATTGTACCTTGACGATTTTTAGCTGAAAAAGCCATATTTTTCCTTTTTAGTTCAATTTTTTTGATAATTTATAAGAAATTATACTATTTTTTTGATATACTTGTAAAATAAATAAAATATCTTATATAGATAAATTAATTTTATATTTAATTAAAGAAAGAGAAAAAATGAAAATTACACTTAGACAAATTGATATATTTTTAAATGTTGTAGAGACTGGACATTTAACTAAAGTTGCAAAATATATGAAATTGAGCCAATCTGCTATATCTATGTCAATTAAAGAATTAGAAAATATTTTAGGTCATAAACTATTTGATAGAATTAATAAAAAACTAATATTAAACGAGACAGGAAGAGCATTTCAAAAAGAGATATATCCTATCTTTAAGAAATTAAGAGATATTGAATATGAGTTTAAAAATTCAATTAATAAAGGGATAATTCGTGTAGGTGCTAGTACTACAATTGTTGATTATCTTATGCCGTCAATAATATGCAAATATATGAGTAATTATCCTGATGTTAAAATTACTTTAAAAGAGGGCAACAGTAAAGAGATTGCTACTCTTATTAAACGAGGAGAGATTGATATAGGATTTATAGAGGGTATCATTAATGATCCTGAAGTTATAAAAGAGACAATCGCAGTCGATGAACTGATTGTTGTAAGTGCTGATAAAAGCTTATCAAAAAACTATTTTATAGATGGAATATCAACAAGAAGATGGGTTTTAAGAGAAGAGGGAAGTGGCACAAGAGAGGTATTTCTAAACTATATAAAAAATAGTGCTAAAGATTTAAATATATTTTTGGAGCTTGGTCATACAGAATCAATTAAAAGTATTCTTCTAAATCATCAATGCTTAACATGTATATCTAAAATATCTGTACAAAAAGAGATAGAAGAAAAAAAATTAATAGAGGTAAAAGTAAAGAACTTTAAATGTGAAAGAGACTTTTTAATGATATATCATAAAGACAAATATCATAGTGAGTTATTTGAAAAATTTGCATATTTTGCAAAAAGTATGATGATATCTACTCTCAAAGATATTAAAAAGTAGGATTAAATCCTACTTTCCTATCTTAATAACTCTTTTTGTTACCTCTTTAAAGTCTATTATCTCTTGACCTTTTTTAATTGAATTTTTTGTTTTATGTGCTGAAAATCCATAAGCCATTGGAGTTATATTTTCCGTATCATAAAATGCTGTTCTTGCATCTATCCATTTTCCATTAGATACATCTGTTATCCATATTACTGCTTTATCTTTCCATTGTATTTTCTCTTCCTCAAACCAAAGAATCATACATCCAATATCATCAAACATATATTTTTTCCCACTTGCAGGGTCTCTTACTTGAGCTGTATTTTTTCTATCACTTACAACCATAACACATCTCGCACACATATCTCTATCCCAATGAACTTTAGCAACATCAGTTTTTGATTTTTTTTCACATCCTGTAGAGAAAATTATGAAAATAATACTACTAAAGATAGTTAGTGTAAACTTTGTTTTATTCATAACTAGTTTCCTGATAGTTTAAAACATATAGCTTGGTTAATGTCAAACTGAAATAGATTAGATTTTGATTTAGAACTAAGATAAATATATCTTATAGTAATTTTAGCATCCATAAATCTTTTAGACGATTGACAAACTCCTCTTGTTACAGCCTCTTTCATTCTTAAATGATCCTCTTTTTGAACAGCCATATCACTTTTTGCACCTGTATTTATTTCAAAAGTATATATTATATTTGCTTCTTCTGAATCAACTTTAGTAAGTTTCGTATATTTATCAATCTCTTGAGGAAGATTCTTTGAGAGTTCTTCCGCTACAAGTTTTGAAATCTCTTTATTTTGAGACTTTAACTGCTCTGGTGATACATCTTGATTTTTGATTGGCAGTGGTGAATTTGCCAAAATAGACTGAGTGGATAATAGACCTATGATAAAAGTTAAAAATAAATTTTTAAACATAATGTTCCTTTAATAAAATATAAAGAAATTATACATTAGTTTATATCAATTTTGATATAATATATGAATATAAGTTTAATTAAAGAGGTAGTAATGGATTTAAATGCACCACAATTTTATTTTAATAGAGAACTTTCTTGGCTTAGGTTTAATAGTCGTGTTTTGGCTCAATCATTAGATTGTAGTCTTCCACCACTTGAAAGATTAAAATTTTTGGCAATATATGGCACGAATTTAGATGAATTTTATATGATAAGAGTTGCTGGTTTAAAAACTCTTTTTGAAGCTGGAATACAAGAGTGTGGGGCTGATAAACTAACTCCTGTAGAGCAATTAGATAGTATTAATAAATATATCCACAAAGAACAAGATAAACTTGAAAAGTCATATACATCTATTGTATCTAAACTTGATAAGTATGATGTGGCGATTAAAGATTATAGTAAACTATCAAGTAAACAAAAGATAAAGATAAGAGATATATTTTTTAAGCAGATATATCCAGTAATTATACCGATTGCAGTAGACTCAACTCATCCTTTTCCTCATTTTAATAACTTAAGTTTCGGTTTGGCTTTAACTCTTAAAGATTCTAGTGATAAGATTAAATATGCTTTGATTAGAATACCTAGAATTTTGCCTAGATTTATCAAAATAGATAATTTTTTTGTCCCTATTGATAGTATAGTAGATAATTTCTCTAACGATATATTTAGTGGATTAAAAAAAATAGCTAGTACCACATTTAGAGTAACTAGAAATGCTGATATTGAGATAGAAGAGGAGGAAGCAGATGATTTTATGGAGATATTAGAAGAGGGTGTAAGGTCTCGTAATAAAGGTCGTTTTGTTAGGCTTGAGCTTTTGAAAAGTACAGATACATCTTTGATAAAATTCTTAAAAAGACATCTTAAACTTGAACCAAGAGATATATATTATTACAAAAATATTCCTCTTGATTTGGGTAGTTTATGGCTAATTGTGGGAGACAAGGAGTTATCATATTTGACTTTATCTAGTTTTAAACCAAAAACTTTAGCACCTTTTGATAATGAGAATATATTTAAAGCTATAGAAGAGAAAGATGTATTGCTTTATCACCCTTACGATAGTTTTGAACCAGTGGTAAAATTTATTCAACAAGCCTCAAAAGATCCAAATACTTTATCTATTAGAATGACGCTATATCGTGTGGGTGCAAACTCTCCAATTGTGAAAGCTCTTATTGATGCAGTAAGAGATGATAAACAAGTAACGGTTTTGGTTGAGCTAAAAGCACGATTTGATGAGCAAAATAATCTTCAGTGGGCAAAGATATTAGAAGATGCAGGGGCTCATGTTGTTTATGGAATAAAAGGTTTAAAGGTTCATGCTAAAATAGCTCAGGTTATCAAAAAAGATGGCTCTAAGCTTAAATCATATCTTCATCTTGCTACAGGTAACTATAATCCATTTACATCAAAAATATATACAGATATGTCGTATTTTACAACAAAAGAGAGTTTTACAGATGATGCAACTAGATTTTTTCATTTCTTAACAGGATTTTCTACAGAGGCAAAATTAGATAAGCTTTTTATGTCCCCTACTCAAATCAAACCAAAACTTATATCTCTTATTAAAAATGAAACAAAAGAAAAAGAGAATGGACATATTATTTTAAAATCAAACTCTTTAGTTGATACAGATATTATTAAAGCACTATATAAAGCTTCTCAAAATGGCTGTAAAATCGATTTAATTATTAGAGGAATATGTTGTTTAAAACCAGAGATTCAAGGTATAAGTGAAAATATTATCGTTCATTCTATAATTGGAAAATATCTTGAACACCCAAGGGTATATTATTTTAAAAATGATAAAGTTAAAGTATATATATCAAGTGCTGATTTAATGCCAAGAAATTTAATCAGAAGGGTTGAATTATTAACACCAATAGAGGAACTTCATTTATCAAATAAAATTGAGCAAATTTTAAAGCTTCAATTAAAAGATAACAAACTAAGATGGATTTTAAAAGAGGATGGAAGCTATCAAAAAATTAATACCAGTGCCAAAGAGATAAATAACCATCAAGAGTTAGAAAAGTATGTATCTAAACTTGAAAAGAAACAAAAACAACAGATAGATATAAAATATGTAGATGAATTAGCAAATAAATTATTAGAAGATAGTTAAAATAAAGGAGTAATATGTCAATAAATATAATAGCAAAAAATAAAAAAGCATATCATGATTATGAGATAATAGAAAAATTTGAAGCGGGAATCGTTCTTGTTGGTAGTGAGGTTAAAGCTCTTAGAGCTAAAAGAGCAAATTTAAAAGATGGATTTTGTAGATTTATTAAAGGTGAACTTCATCTAATGAATACACATATAGCATTACTTGAAACAACAAATATGAATTATGTAAAAGATAGCAGAACACCAAGAAAACTGTTGTTACACAAAAAACAGTTAAATAAGATTTTTGCAAAAACCTCTCGTGAAGCATTAACTATTGTGCCATTAATGATATATTTTAATGAAAAAAACTATGCTAAGATTAGTATTGCAATGGCAAAAGGTAAAAAACTTCATGATAAAAGACAGGATTTAAAAACAAGAACACTTGATAAAGAGGCTAAACAAGCGATGAAACAAAGAGGTAGGAATTTTTAATATAATATTTGACCTCCTTCATAGAGTATCAAGAGTAGTAGACACTCTTGATTTCAGAGATTCCGTGTCAAGCACGGAATGACAAACTTTATAATCTTAAATGATAAACTTTATAATCCTAAATAACGGATTTTCGTCACCCTGAACTTGATTCAGGGTCTCATAAACTATACAATACTTATAAAGAATGCCTAATCTTTTAATGCCTCTCTATCAAGCTCACCACTCTTTAATTTACTCATATAATCATCTAAATATCCTCTTACATCACCTGAAAGAATAAATAATCCCAATATATTTGGTAATGCCATAGCTAAAATCAACATAAAGCTAAAATCAACCATAATATCAGTACTTACAACAGATGCAACTATTATAAATCCTAAAAACATCATCTTATATATAATTGCAGTTTTACTTCCAAATAAATATATCCATGCTCTTTCACCATAATATGACCATGCAATCAAAGTTGAAAATGCAAACATTACGATTGAAATTGATAAAATTGTTGGAAACCAACTAATGACAGTTCCATAAGCTGCTGCTGTTAGTGCGGCTCCTTGTTTTGCTTCAATTAAATTTGCATATCCATTTGCAGGGTCGTAAACACCTGTAATAATAATAACTAAAGCAGTCATTGTACAAATTACAACTGTATCAATAAATGGTTCATATAAAGCTACCATCCCTTGTCTTACTGGATATTTTACTTTTGCAGGAGCGTGAGCAATTGGGGCAGAACCAAGTCCAGCTTCGCTAGAGAAAACTGCTCTTTGAAATCCTTGAACGATAACTCCGATAATCCCACCTTGTACAGCCGTTGGATTAAATGCTTCGCTAAATATTAGATAAAATGCGTGAGGGATAGCTTGAAAATTAACTGCTAAAATCCAAATAGAAGCGGATATATAGATAATCACCATTATTGGAACAATTTTCTCTGTTGTATGAGCAATTCTATTGATTCCACCAATTATAACTGCCCCTGTAAGAAGAGCTAATATTATTCCAAAAACTATGCCATTATCAGCAAAAAATGGTATCTCTGTGGAGATTGTACTAAGTGCTTGTGATACTTGAAAAGTGTTTCCTCCACCAATTGCTCCACCAATCATAAATATGGCAAAAACTATGGCTAAAACTTTACCACTTTTACCCCATCCCTTTGATGCTAATCCTTTTGATAGATACTCCATTCCTCCACCCATTACAGTGCCATCTGGTAAGAACTCTCTATACTTAAGAGATAAAGTAACCTCTGTAAATTTTAGCGTCATTCCCAAAAATCCAGCAACTATCATCCAAAATGTAGCTCCAGCTCCACCAATAGATATTGCAATTGCTACTCCTGCAATGTTTCCTAGACCAACCGTAGCAGAAAGTGCAGTTGTAAGAGATTGAAAAGGTGTAATCTTACCTTTATCATCTTTAGTTCTATATTTACCTTGAATAATTTTAAGAGAGTGTGAAAATACTCGCACATTAATAAATCTCATTTTAATCGTAAGATACACTCCTCCTATAATTATCCAAGCTACCAAAAAAGGTATATTTGTGTTATCTACACTTCCAAAAAGAATATTAAAAAAGAGAACAGACTCTAAAAAGCTTGTGATTGATTGAAAAATTTCATTCATAAAAACTCCATAATTTTATTATATTTACTATCATTTTATAAAAAAATTATTTTTTTTTGCTTAATCTATAAAAAACTCTTGACTTTTATTTGATTTTTGACTATACTTGCATTCCGATTTTAAATTAAATCGTGTTTCGGAGTGTAGCGCAGTCTGGTAGCGCACCTGGTTTGGGACCAGGGGGTCGAAGGTTCGAGTCCTTTCACTCCGACCATTAAAATATAAAAAATATGTAATAAACGCTAATATTTGTGGTGGATGTAGCTCAGTTGGTAGAGCCCTGGTTTGTGGTGCCGGTTGTCGCGGGTTCGAGCCCCGTCGTCCACCCCATAATAATTGGAACAGTTGGAGCGCTAGTGGCTCAACTGGATAGAGCATCAGACTTCGGATCTGAGGGTTAGGGGTTCAAGTCCTCTCTGGCGTACCATTTATTACTATTTAAATTTTTGTGCACTCATAGCTCAGCTGGATAGAGCATCGCCCTTCTAAGGCGAGGGTCTTAGGTTCGAATCCTAATGGGTGTACCACTTTATTATTTTAAATATCTTATTGAAAGATTTTTATTATAATATAATACTTAACTTACAAAATATGCGGATGTGGTGAAATTGGTATACACGCCAGACTTAGGATCTGGTGCTTCACAGCGTGGAGGTTCGAGTCCTCTCATCCGCACCATAATCAATTACAAATACTATCAATACAAATTTTAAATTAAATTATTGTAAACTCACTAAGATTATATCTTATTATTGGATAATTAAAATGAAGACTAAGTTAACGCTTCTTTATGTTGAAGATGAAGATGGAATAAGAAATCAGCTAAGTAGATTTTTGAAATATTTTTCAACTACAATTTATACAGCTACTAATGGAAAAAAGGGTTTAGAACTCTATAAAAAACATCTTCCAGATATTGTTATCTCAGATATTAAAATGCCTATAATGAATGGAATAGAGATGGTAAAAGCTATTAAAGAGATAAATCAAAAACAACATATAATTTTTACAACTGCTCATAGTGAAAGCAATTATTTTATGGATGCTATTGATATGCAAGTTGATGGTTATATCTTAAAACCTATCGATTTAAAAAAACTAGAACAAAAATTAAAACAGATACAAGAACTTATAAATCTAAAAAAAGATTATATCAAATATCAAAAAGAATTAGAATATAAAGCATATACAGATAACCTTACCCAAATTTATAATCGTAGATATTTTGAAGATATTTTGGATAAAGAGATAAAAAAATATCAAATAGAAAAAACTCCACTTAGTCTTATTCTTTTTGATATTGATAAGTTTAAAAACTTTAATGATACTTATGGGCATCAAATAGGTGATGAGATACTTAAAACTTTAGCAAAAATTATAAAAGAAAATATAAAAGATATAGGTACTTTTGCTAGATGGGGAGGAGAGGAATTTGCTTGTATTTTACCAAATATTAAAATAGACAAAGCAAAAGAATTAGCTAAACATCTAAGAAATATTATAGAGAAACATATATTCATTAATAATTTACAAGTAACTTGTAGTTTTGGAGTAGCAGAATTTTGTAAAAATGATGTTAAACGAACTATAATTAAAAGGACAGATGATGCTTTATATAGAGCAAAAAAGAATGGAAGAAATAGAGTTGAGACTGAGTAAAAAAGTAGTTATTTTACTTATCCTAGTAATATATTCATCAACTGTTTTTGCAAATGTTAATTTAGAAAAAGTATCTTTTCAACTTAATTGGAAATATCAATTTGAGTATGCAGGTTTTATTATTGCAAAAGAGAAAGGCTTTTATAAAAATATTGGTTTTGATGTTGAGCTGATTGAACATAATAAAAATACAGATACTATAAATGATGTATTACAAAATAAAACTACATTTGGAATTAGTGACTCTATGCTTATGATTGAAAGAGGAAGTAAAGATATTGTACTTTTGGCAAATTATATTAAAGAATCACCACTTGTAGTTGCCACAAATATTTTAATAACTCATCCAAAAGATTTAGAAAATAAGATTCTTATGTTGGATAAAAATAGAATGAAAAATACACCACTAGATTTTATGTTTAGACACCTAGGTGTTGATTATAATAAAATTATATTTAAAGAAAATAGCTATCATATAGAAGAGTTAATAGATAAAAAAGTAGATGCAATGGAGGTTTATAAGACAAATGAAGTATATCTATTTAAAAAATTAGGTATTAAATATAATCTTTTAGCACCCAAAGATTATGGATTTAATTCGGGTTCTGTCAATCTTTTTACATCTAAATATACGATTAATACTATTGGTAATAATAGAATTAAAGAGTTTATTGATGCTTCTAATAAAGGATGGGAATACGCTTTTAATAATATCGATAAAACAATAGATTTAATCTATAATAAATATAATGGTTCTTTAAAGAAATCAAAAGATGCACTAAAATATGAAGCATTAGAACTTAAAAAGCTTTTTTTATTAGACTTATTTGAGATAGGAGAGATAAATAAAAAAGAGTTATATAGATGGTCTAATATTTTACAAAATTATGCAATTATAAATAATGAAAATAGGTTTCAAGGATTTTTATTTAATCAGAGATGGAAAGATAAATTATATACACAAAATGAGATAGATATATTTATTATATTAGTTATAATTTTTATTCTAATTACATCTGTTTTGCTATATATATCTAAAATGAAAGAGAAGATATTAGCCTCTCAACAAAATATTTTAAAATATAAAATAGAAGAAGCATTAATAAAAAATATAAAACAACAACAGATTTTACAACAACAATCTAAAATGGCACAGATGGGAGAGATGATAGGGGCAATTGCTCACCAATGGAGACAACCATTAAATGAGTTAGGTCTTAGTATTCAAAACCTTAAATATGATTATAAATTTGGTAAAGTAGATGAAAAATTTATTACTGAATTTATAGAGTATAATAGAAAAACTATTATGTTTATGAGCGAAACTATAGATGATTTTAGAGGTTTTTTTAGAGTAGAAAAAGATAAAAAAAATTTTAACATTAAAGAGATAACAGAGTCTGTAGTATCTATGATATCAGCTCAATTTAAAAATTATCAAATAACAGTTACAATAGAGGGAGATGAGTTTATATATAATGGATTACAAAGTGAGTATAAACAGGTTATATTAAATATTATAAATAATGCTAAAGATGCTTTGATAGAAAAAAAAATAAATAATCCCAATATTAAGATAACTTTGAAAAAAAAGACTATAATTATAAAAGATAATGCAGGTGGAATACCTAATGATATTATAGATAGAGTATTTGAGCCATATTTTACAACTAAAGAGCAGGGAAAAGGAACAGGAATGGGATTATATATGTCTAAAATGATTATAGAAGATAATATGGGTGGAAGTTTAAGCGTAGAAAATGATAATAATGGTGCAGTTTTTAGAATAAAGTTGTAAAAGTATATGAAAAATTTAATTATAATTATATTACTATTTTTAACATCCCTTAATGCTAATATATATTTTACAAAAGAAGAATTGCTCTATCTTAAAAATAAAAAAACCATCACTATGTGTATAGATCCAGACTGGATGCCATTTGAAAAGATAGAAAATGAAAAACATATAGGATTAGCTTCTGATTATATAAAAATTGCTCAAAAGAGTCTTGGTATCCCTATCATTCTTATACGCACAAAAGATTGGAATGAATCTATTAAAAAGGCAAAAAATAGAGAGTGTGATATATTTTCTATGGTTCCAATTATAGAAAAACGAAAAAAGTATATGAATTTTACTATTCCATATTTAGAGATACCTATGGTTATAGCAACTAAAATAGATAAACATTTTATTGATAATATTGAACAAATTTTAAATAAAAAAATTGCAATTGTAAAAAATTACTCTATTTTAAATATATTAAAAAAGAAATATCCAACAATAAATATAGTTGAGGTAGATTCTATTTATGATGGATTAGTTCAAGTAGAGAGTGATAAAGTTTTTGCTTTTATAGATAATCTGGCAACTATAAATTATGAAATAGATAGAAATTTTATAAATATGCTAAAAGTTTCAGGAAGACTAGATATTAGGCTTAAATATAGAATAGCAACAAGAAACGATGAACCAATTTTACAAAATATATTTAACAAAATTATTATAAATATTGATAGAGTTACTAAAGATAAGATATTTCATAAATGGGTAAATTCATCTCAACAAAAAACAATAATTAATTATACTTTAATATGGCAACTTATTGCTATATTTTTTATTATAGCACTTATTGTTACTACTTTTATAATTATCTTAAAGAGAAGAAATAAAAGATTAACTAAACTTTTAAATTCAACAATAGATGGTGTTGCAATTTTTAAAAATGGTAAACTTATAGGTGGAAATAAAGTTTTACTAAATATGTATGGTTATAGTTCATTTAAAGATATAAAAGGTAAAAATGCTCTATATTTTGTAGAAGAAAAGCAACATGATTATGTAAAAGAACAGTTAAAAATAGATAATGAACCTTATGAATTGAATATGATAAAAAAAGATAAAACTATATTCCCAGTACTTGTTAAAGGTACGCAACTTAGTAAGAATATAAGATTAAGTAGTGTTATAGATTTAACAGAACTAAAAGATACATATTATAAGCTTGAAGAGTTAAATAAGAACCTACAAAATAGCATTGATATAAAAGTAGATGAGATAAGAAAAAAAGATAATATACTTCAACAACAATCCAAGATGGCATCAATGGGGGAGATGATAGGGGCAATTGCTCACCAATGGAGACAACCATTAAATGAGTTAGGTCTTAGTATTCAGAATTTAGAATATGATTATAAATTTGGTCAAATAGATGAAAAATTTATTGATGAATTTATAGAATATAATAAAAAAACTATTATGTTTATGAGTGATACCATAGATGATTTTAGAAACTTCTTTAGAGTTGATAAAGAGAAAAAAAATTTTAATGTTAAAGAGAAAACTAAATCAGTAATAGCTATGCTATCATCTCAAATTAAAAATAATAATATAACTTTAGACTTAATAGGAGATGATTTTATCTATAATGGATTTGCTAGTGAATATAGTCAAATGGTATTAAATATTATTAATAATGCCAAAGACGCTTTAATATCTAATAATATAATTAATCCATATATTCACATATTTTTGGAAAATGAGAGTATAATTATAAAAGATAATGCAGGTGGAATACCTAATGATATTATAGATAGAGTATTTGAGCCATATTTTACAACTAAAGAGCAGGGAAAAGGGACAGGAATGGGATTATATATGTCTAAAATGATTATAGAAGATAATATGGGTGGAAGTTTAAGCGTAGAAAATGATAAAGATGGTGCAATATTTATCATTAATCTTAATAAGAGAAAGGTGGAAGTTTAGATGCAAGAATTTAAGCCAACAATTTTATATGTTGAAGATGATGATGGAATAAGAAATCAATTAGTAAAATTTTTAAAATATTTTTCAACTAAACTGATTACAGCAAAAGATGGGCAAGAGGGCTTAGAGTTATATAAAAAATATCTACCAGATATAGTTATCTCAGATATAAAAATGCCAAAAATGAATGGTATTGAGATGGTAAAATTAATTAAAAATATAAATCCAAAACAGTATATAATTTTTACAACAGCCCATAGTGAGAGTAATTATTTTCTGGATGCCCTTGATATGCAAGTTTATGCTTATATTTTAAAACCTATAAATTTAGATCAATTAGAGATAAAAATAGAAACAATTAGAGAATCTATAAACCAAAAGAACGAGTTAGAAAACTATAATAATAGGCTTGAAGAGAGAGTAAAAGAAGAAATATTAAAACAAAAAAAGCAAGAGCATATCCTATTGCAACAGTCAAAACTTGCTCAAATGGGTGAGATGATTAGTATGATAGCTCATCAGTGGAGACAACCATTGACAGCAATTAGTAGTACTATAACTAATATTGATATAAAACTTGAAATTGGAAAATTTGATTTTGAAGATAAAGAAGATAGAAAATTATTTTTAAAGTTTTTAGAGAAAAAACATAATAATATTATAAATTATATAAAGAATATGTCAGATACAATAGATGATTTTAGAACATTTTTTAAACCAAATAAAGAAAGAACAGAAACTACTTATGATGAATTGGTTAAAAGTACACTCTCTATTATTGAAATGTCTATAAAAAATAATAATATAAAGTTAATATTAGATTTAAATTGTAATAAACCAATAAATATTTATGAAAATGACTTAAAACAGGTTCTTATAAATTTAATTCAAAATGCAAAAGAAATATTATTGGAACGAAAAATAGAAAATCCAACAATAAAAATAACAGCTTCAAATGAAGTAATAACAATTAGTGATAATGCTCAGGGAGTACCAATAGAGATTATAGATAAAATTTTTGAGCCATATTTTTCTACAAAGGACAAAAAAGGTGGGACAGGACTGGGACTTTATATGAGTAAAATGATTATAGAAGATCACTGTAATGGAAAACTTACAGTATCTAATAACTCTAATGGAGCAGTTTTTAAAATATATATACCATTAGATTCATAGACTTCTTGCAAAACTTATTTGTAGATACCCAGTCAAGCTGAGTATGACGGTTCTTTAGTTGTTTGTCATTATTCGTCATTCCGTGCTTGATTTTTTGTCATTCCGTGCTTGATTTTTTGTCATTCCGTGCTTGATTTTTTGTCATTCCGTGCTTGATTTTTTGTCATTCCGTGCTTGACACGGAATCTACAAAGAACTTGTCATTCCGAAAGGTTGCTTGTCATTCTGAACTTGATTCAGAATCTAGTTTTGATAATATTAAACTTTTTGGATAATTAGATATAATAAGCAAAAAATGGTGTGTAAATATGGATATAATAACAAAAATAAAAAATAAAAAGAGATTAAATCAACAAGATGGAGAGGCACTTTATAAGCTTGATTTGTTTACTCTAGGGAAATTAGCAGATAAAATAAGAGTTGAAAAGTTTGGTAAAAAAACATATTTTAATATAAATCGTCATATAAATCCTACAAATATTTGTGCTGATATTTGTAAATTTTGTGCATATAGTGCAAGTAGAAAAAATCCAAATCAATATACGATGAGTCATGAAGAGATTTTGAAAATAGCAGAGAATTCTTATAAGATGGGTGCAAAAGAGATGCATATTGTTTCTGCTCATAATCCAAATGATGGAGTTGAATGGTATATGGGTGCATTTAGAAAAATAAAAGAGAAATTTCCATCACTTCATGTTAAGGCTATGACCGCTGCTGAAATTGATTTTTTAAGCCGTAAATATGGACATAGTTATGATAAAATTCTTGATATGATGATAAAAAATGGAGTGGACTCTATGCCTGGTGGTGGGGCTGAAATTTTTGATGAAGATATTAGAGATTATCTTTGTAAAGGTAAAGTAACATCAGACCAGTGGCTTGAAATTCATAAGAAATGGCACGAAAAAGGAAAAATGAGTAACGCTACAATGCTTTTTGGTCATATAGAAAATAGAGGTCATAGAGTTGATCATATCTTAAGATTAAGAGATTTGCAAGATAAAACAGGTGGGTTTAACGCTTTTATCCCTTTGGTTTATCAAAAAAATAATAACTTTTTAAAAGTAGAGAATTATCCAACAGCTCAAGAGATATTAAAAACTTATGCAATATCAAGAATTTTATTAGATAATATCCCTCATATAAAAGCATATTGGGTTACAGCATCTATCAATCTTGCTCTTGTTGCTCAGGAGTTTGGTGCAGATGACCTTGATGGTACAATAGAAAAAGAGTCTATTCAGTCATCAGCAGGAGCAAATAGCCACAATGGGATGAATCAAGAAGAGTTTATAGGGCTTATTAAAAACTCAGGATTTACACCAGTTCAAAGAGATAGCTTATATAATGAATTAGAGAGCTATTGATGGATAAAATATATTATGGTTATGATGAGTTTAGAGACGATTTAAAAGCTTTGACCTCAAAAATAGATTATGAATTTGATACAATTATTGCAATTGCAAGAGGTGGGCTTAGTATGGCTCAACTTTTGGGAGAATATTATAATATCAGAAAAGTTTACTCAGTTAATACAATTGGATATGATGATGATAAAAAATTAGAAAATACAGAGATTTTTAATATTCCAAATCTGAAAGATTCTAAAAATATTTTGATTGTAGATGATATTGTGGATACTGGTGATACTTTAGTTTTAACAATCAATAAATTACAAGAATTATATCCCATGCAGACATTTAAAAGTGCCTCAATCTTCTATAAACCAACTGCAATAATCAAACCAAACTTTTATATCAAAGAACCAAAAGGCTGGATAGAGTTTTTTTGGAGTAAAGATTTAGACTAGAATACAAATAAATTAAAAAGCATAATTGTTGGCAATCCTCAGTGCTTCGTAGTTGCCCTCTTTAGAAGTTATTTATTTTTTAATCCTTATCTTTCAAGTTTTTTGACTTGGGAGACTTTTCTCTTTAAAAGAAAAATTTAATACAACTTTAATAGTTATTAGATAAACTTATTTAAAAGTTAATATAAAGTTAAAAAATGATAAATCTAAATATTTTTGAGTTTTCAATATCTGCTCTTTTAAGAAGAGGTAGTAAAAATATATCTGTGGTAGTAATCTTGACTATTTTGATATTCTTACTCTCTTCTATGATGTTAATCTCTGGTTCTATAAAAAAAGAATTATCTATCGCTTATAACCAACTGCCTGATATTACTATTCAAAAATATATAGGTGGTAGAGTTTTTAATATTGAAAATAGTAGAATTGATACTCTTCTTGAAATTGATGGAGTTGAAGATGTCACAAACCGTGTTTGGGGATATTACTATTTTAAAAATAGTGGCGTTAATCTATCTATAATAGGTATAGATCCGTTTGAAAGTCAATATAAAAAAGAGATAGAGGATATTGCCTCTATTAATAATGATTTATTATCAAATGAAGATAAGATGATAGTTGGATATGGTGTTAAAAATGTATTTGATAACAGTTACTATAGTAACTTTTTTAATTTTATACTTCCTGATGGAAAATTTAAAAAGGTATATATTGCAGGAGTTTTTGATAGTTCATCTCAAATATTTTCAAATGATACCATTTTATTAAATCAAAATCTTGCAAGAGAAATATTTGATATGAGCAGTGATATGAGTAGTGATATTACAATCAAGGTTACAAATCAAACAGAAGTGGATAATATTGCATCAAAAATAAGATATATATATCCTGATACTAGAGTAATTACAAAAGATGATATAGAAATTTCAAATAAAAATATTTTTAATTATAAAAGTGGTATATCTTTACTTCTTTTTACTATATCTCTTTTAACATTTTTTATTATTGTTTATGATAAAGCATCAACTACAAGTTATGATGAGAGAATAGAGATTGGAATTTTAAAAGCCATAGGCTGGAGAGTAGAAGATATATTAAAAGAGAAACTATATGAGGGAGTAATAATATCTATATTTGCATTTACCTTAGGGATATTAAGTGCAATAATTTTTGTATATACGCTTCAAGCACCTCTTTTAAGAGATATATTCTCTGGATATTCTAAACTAAAACCAGAGTTTGATTTGATATTTTCATTTGATATTGAGATATTCTTTATTATATTTTTTATTACAATTCCCACATATTTAGCATCTATAATAATACCATCATGGAGAATTGCAATTGGAGATGTAGATGAAGCATTGAGATAATAAACTTCTATATTATAATAGATTCCCAGTCAAGATGAGAATGAGTAACTTTTGTCATTCTGAACTTGATTCAGAATCTAACCTACTCTAATTTTTTACAAGAAGTAGAACTACTTGTACATACAAATCTATTACCTTTAAGTTGAAAGTCGATATTAGTTGTACCACCTGGTAATCTATAAGTATATGTAGAACTAGCAAATGTCCAACATCCTCTTTTATCACCTTCACAACCTCTAATAGGATATTCAATAACCCTAACATCTGTAGCATCAAAAGTATCAAATATAAAATTAGTATTTTTACTAAGGCTTTCAATATTTGTAAAATCACCTCTTAATATTCTTTTTTGTCTCTCTGTGCTAATCGCATTTCTAACAGCAGCTACTGTAGTTTTTGCTCTTACATTTTGTGCATCATTTCTTGATGCTGCAAATTTTGGAATTGCAATACCAGCTAAAATACCGATAACAACTATAACAAAAACTAATTCTATCATTGAAAAAGCTTCTTTTGAATTTTTCATAAATATACTCCTACTATTTAATATGTTAGCTATATTATACTATAAAAAAGATAAAAGAAAATAAAACTTATTTGCTGGATTTAATATTTAGGAGGGCATCCTTCTTAAGTAGTATACAGTTTACGAGACCCTGAATCAAGTTCAGGGTGACGAAAGTTCATCATCATTCAGAATTATAAAGTTTGTTATTTAGAATTATAAAGTTTGTCATTCAAAATTACAAAGTTTGTCATTCCGTACTTGATACGGAATCTCTAAAATCAAGAGTGTCTACTACCTTTAATATTTTCTATAAAGAAAGAATGCCAAAGAAAGAATGCCTTTTTTAAGAGTATAGAAAGTTCTATACTCTTTTACCTCTACTCATATTGCATAACATTATTATTGACCCTCAAAATATGCTCACCAATCAAATGATTTTTTTTTGCTCTTTTAGTTGTTTCTTTACAAACTAAATCATCACTGTCATTTCTAAGTACATTAACAAAAATAGCTCCATCATCTTCATAAGAAGCTGTAAAATCATAACAAATATTAGTAATGTAATCAGTATCAGAGAGTTTAAAAGTACTAGTAGCTGTATATTTCATAAGTATAGTTTGAAGTCTAACTGCTATAGATTGCAATTCTGTTGCCACTCTTGCATCATTTCTATTAGCATTTAATTTAGGAATTGCCACAGAAGCAAGCATCCCTACTATTACAACAACAAAGACCAATTCAAGCATAGTAAAACCACTTCTTTTACCATTTTTCATACAATAAGCCTTTATATAATAAAAAACCTACCCTATAATAAAAATATAGGGTAGATAAATTTTAAGAAAAATAAATTCTTATTCTGTTACACCTGAAGCACCAAATGAATGAGTTGTAAGCATACCTTTTGATGTAGATTTAGCAACTGCCTTTTTACAAGAAGCACTGTCTTTAGCAGCATCTTCAACTGTTAAATTACCATCTGAAGTTGCAGAAAGTGTCCAACAACCACCATCAATAACAGATTTACATGAAGCAGGTGTACCATCACTACCATCTACAATAGGAGTTGCACCAGATGCTGTATATGTTGCACCAATATCACCAATACATGTACTTAAATTTGTAAGCTCTTTAGCCACTTTTGCATCATCTCTTGTAGCTGCAAGTTTTGGAATAGCAACTGCTGCCAAAATACCAATAATAACGATTACGAAAATTAATTCGATCATTGTAAAACCTTTTCTCATAATAAACTCCTAATAAATTTTTTGTTTGTTAGTTCAATAACTAACTATTGAAATGATAACATCAATAAACTTAAAATATGATTAAATATAAAAAGATATTGAATATTATTCTATTCTGTTACACTTGAAGAACCAAATGCATGTTCACCCATCATACCTTTTGCAGTAGCCTTAGAATTTGCTTTTTTACAAGCTCCAACGCTTGCATTTTCACCTGCACTTACAGATATATTAGAATCTGTTCCATTGATAATAAAACACTTCCCATCATAAACAGACTTACAAGATGAATATAAATCCCCTATATCACTAGCTCTTCCAGGGAGAGATGCTCCAGAGGCAGTATACCCAGCACCAAGATCAGAAATACAAGTACTTAAATTTGTAAGCTCTTTAGCCACTTTCGCATCATCTCTTGTTGCTGCAAGTTTTGGAATAGCAACTGCTGCCAAAATACCAATAATAACGATTACGAAAATTAATTCGATCATTGTAAAACCTTTTCTCATAATAAACTCCTAAAAAATAAAATTTGTTAGTTCAATAACTAAACATTATAATATTAACAATTAAAGGCTTAAAATATAGTAAATATAGATAAATAGTTATAATATAGCTAAATTTAATAAAACTTATATCAAATTTGGGGTAAAATTATATATCATTAAGATATATTATCACTTTTATTGAAAAGTTATAATTTAATGAAAATTATATAAAAGGATTTTTTATGAAAAAGGTTATAGAATTTTTACTATTTTTGATTATTTCTATAAGTATCTCTGGTTGTGGAGATGAAAATAAGAGTTTATCCACTAGCAACTCTTATGATAATTATTCTCTTAATTTAGAAGTTAAAACGATGAGAAGTAGTTATGTGAATTTTAGTGATATTGATAAGATCATTTTAGATGTTAATAGTTCTGATTTAGATTATGTGGTTGAACAAGAGTTTGTTTTAGATAATGATAAGTGGACAATTGATTTAATACAGCTACCAATGGATAAAGATTTGACTTTTAAAGCAAGAGCTTTTATTGGTGGAACACATTCTTATACAAGCAATAAAATTTTACAACTTGTAACTGGAGATAATAATATCACCATGGACTTACAAGAAGAGGCTACACTCACTAACAACATCGTACAAGTTCAAAGTATGGATACAACTATAACTACTATTGATGATGTAAATTATACAACTGTAACATTTACTATATACAATGCTAATGAAGATGAATTAACATATATTATTAGTGATGATGATAATAATGGTACACTATTTGATCCTGCTTCAGGAGCAATAACTGACTATGATAGTCGTAAATCTATTCTTGATATTAACTATACAAGACCTGAGGTGGCTGGAACATATAGAAATAGAATCAAAATAACAAGTCTAAATGGTGATATCTTTATATATGTATTTGATTTAATGGTTAATGATAATGATGAAGTTTTTGTAGTAATTAATCAACCTGCTGAAATAGATGGATTTATAGTAACGCAAGAGGATCAAAACTTAAGCGTAGAGGTAAATGCAACCGATCCAGATGGAGATGATGCATCATTAACATATAATTGGACAATAGATAACAATGATGGCGGAACGGCATTAGATGGAGATTCTCATACTACTGATACGGCTATTATAACTGGATTTGATGATGGAGATAGAGCAGAATTAACCGTAGAGGTAACTGATGCAAATGGTTCAGTCTCAACTGCTGTATATAAAGTAAATGTAAATTAATAATAAAGAGGTATGATTTGTTATTTAAAATATTAATATTAATATTACCTATCTTTTTTATTAGTTGTGGTGGTGGAGGTGGTTCAACAGATGAACCATCTTCTAGTTCTACCAGTACCAGTCTTATTTCAGATAAGGTAGAAATGGTAGATAGCTATAATTATAGTTTTGATGATGTCAAAGGTTATGCTTTTAATTTAGGTTTTAAAGATAATTCTATACTATTTGAATTAGATGAGATAGGGATAGATGATAATTTGTTTGTTCATAAATTTTTTGATAAAGATACGAGTGATTATAAAGTAGATTCAAAAATTAAAAAGCTTAGAATTAATGTAGATGAAGAGATTAAATCAACTCAGTTAGATTATAGAATAACTGATGGTGGATCAATAATGGCTTCATATAATTCAAAAGATATTTTTAATATATATCTTGTAGATAAAGAGAATTATATATCTAGTTCTTTATCTGAAATAGATGCTGAAAATATTAATCTATCAGGCGTAAGATATAGTGCAATTAAAGAGTATTTTGTTGATTTTTATAAGATAGATGGACTAGCATCTACAAATTCTTACGGTAATTTAAATGATTTTATATCATATCATAGAGATTCACCTTTCACAGGAGCTGATTATTCTGGTTTAATCTTTGATGGAGATAGTTTATTACTTGAATTAAGAGATAATAAGTATAGAGAAGCAGGTAGTTATGAGATTAAAAATATTAAAAATCAAGATATAGTTTTTATATATCCTGATGATAAATTAAACTATGATGGAAAGGGATGTTATCTTTTTGATGATTCTTATGGTGTAGTATTAAAAGCAACATGTTATAACTCTGGAGATAAAGAGGAATTTTATATATATGATGAAAATATATATAATAGTGCAATAAAATATGTACAAAATTTAACAGATGTTAATATGACATTTTAGATATTTAGATTCCGTGTCGTAGCACGGAATGACAATCATCTGTTAATATGACATTCTAGATATTTAGATTTCGTGTCGTAGCACGGAATGACAATTATCTGTTAATATGACATTCTAGATATTTAGATTCCGTGTCCGTAGCACAGAATGACAATTATCTGTTACTCTCAATTTATAAAATAATTCTCAATTTAAGGAATAATTGTTTGTCATTCTGAACTTGATTCAGAATCTATCCTTATATAGCATCAAGCGTTTCAATTAAAAGTTCTAATTCATCTTCATAACTATTTGATTTTTTAGCAATTTTTAAATATGCTTTTAATAAATTTGATGGATTATTATCTCTGCCAAATATAATTCCAGACTCTTCTAAATCTCGTATTATAAAATCAGCAAAATCTTCTTCTAAAGTCACTTCATATCTATTACCAGATACTGAAAGATTTAATTTTTTCATTTTTATTCCTTTTTTTTAATTCTATTTTAAATTCCCACTCAAGCTGAGAATGACACTCTAGACTTTATCTTAATGGCGAGAGAATACAGTAATACCCCACCTCACCCCCCAAAAAAACAATGAATTAAGCTTTTTTTGTTGGGACGAGATGGCTTTTTTACTCTCTCCCCATTATACGGAGCTAAAAAGCACCACCGTCTCCAAAAGTACAATTAATCCTTATTTCATTGACACTGGGAGAATACACTCTTCTGTCTTACTTATAGAAAAATAACGACTATTTGTCATTCTGAACTTGATTCAAAATCTCTATAAAACACTTAACTATTTTTTCTTACTCTAAAAACTCTTCCACTTTTCTTATAAGTTGATCTATCTCTTTATCTCTATTTTCCAAATCATCTTTAAGCTTTTGTATAAGTTCTTTTTGTGATGTCTCTCCAAAAGAGGGGTTTTGTAATCGTTTTTTAAGTTGATTATTTTCAATCTTGAGAAGTTCATAATTTTTAATCAACTCTTCAATCTTATTTTGTAATCTTGTTAATACAGACATATTCTCAGACCTTTATTATTTAATTACTCATCGCATAGAAGATATTATTTTGTTATAATATCTAAATGAAGTTAAAAATGAAATTATTTAGGAGATTAAATCTCAAAGTTTATAGTAGATAGTCCATATTCTCCATCCAAAGATCAATTAAAAGGCAATTAAAGAACTTAGCCAATCAATTAATGATGAAAAATCAGTATCAGATACTTTTAGGTATATTAGATTCTAATATGTTTGTGAGCTATAAGTTTTGTATATTGCATCTCAGGAGAGGATGCAACGAGATGAAATGAGTCATTAAGTCATAGAATTAATAAATTAAATATAATAAATGAAAAATAGGGTAATAATATGGCAAACGAGAGAAAAACAGAAATTATTACAAAAATGATAATTTTATAAAAAGAAAAGGTAAAGGAAGATTTGATGGCTATTGATATATTTTGATAAAATATTAGATGGTAATTTTAGTTATTATTACCTATTAATTCCACCTCAAAAAGGATGGAACTAGAGGTGTCAAATTTAATTGACTTATACTTATATAAAAAGTTATTATTTAATAACCACTTGCACCAACCATATAAGTTATATATTCTAAAAGAGGTTGAACATAGAATACTGATGTAACCGTTGCAAATACTGCTAGACCAATAATAGTCATTAAGGGTTTAGAGATATTATAATAGATTGTACCATCATTATTTACAGGATCTTTTAAGAACATATAAACTATTAATTTAAGGTAGTAATATGCTGAGATTGCCGAGTTGAATCCCATCACCAATGCTAACCATACATAGCCAGCATCAACAGCAGAACTCATAATATAAATTTTACCCCAAAATACTGAAAATGGAGGAACACCTGCAAGAGAAAGCATAAATAGAGCCATTACAACAGCACCCATTGGCATAACTTTTACAAGACCAGCAAATTTTTCATAAGGGTGGTCAAATCTATTATGGAATATTGAGTTTTTATGTCGGCTAATCCATAGCATACTAAATGCTCCAAGATTTGTAAACATAAATAAGATATAGTATAAGAATATACCACTATTACCTTTTGTTGTATCTAGTGCAATTGCTGCCATAATAAACCCAGCATGAGAGATAGAACTATAAGCTAACATTCTTTTTACGTCACTTTGGACTAATGCCATTATATTTGATAATGTCATAGTTAATACAGATAATACCAAAATAGCTATTCTAATCTCCTCTATCCCAATATCAATGTACATACCAAATATTCTCATTGCAACAATTGTAGCAGAAAGTTTTGGAATAATTGACATATATCCTGCTAGTGGAGCTGATGCACCTTCATAAGTATCTGGTCCCCATGTATGGAATGGGAATAAAGATAGTTTAAATCCAAATGCAACAAGGAGCACAAGAGCACCGCCAATAATAGTAATCATAAGACCTGTTTCATTCATTCTATTTTGTAGAACTTCTGCAATTTTATATAGTTCCACAGAACCTGTTGTTGCATAAATTATAGCCGATCCCATTACAAAGAATCCAGCAGCTAAAGCACCCATAGTAAAATACTTAACTGCAGCCTCATAAGAACTTGGACGGTTATGCATTGCAATTAAAGTATATAAAGCCAATGATGCTGTTTCTAATCCAACAAAAATCAATATAAGATTATCACTTGATACCATAAACTGGAAACCAGCTATCATAAATAAGAAAAGTGCAAAGTACTCAGGGTATGAATACTCATGAAATCTTTTTGATGTTAAAGCTAGTGGAATAAATAGCATTGATGTAAACAAAATTAACGCTTGAGATAAAATTGAAATACCATCAATCAGCATTAGATCAAAGAAACCTCTTTGATTAACATCCAGTCCCATTACTGCACCTAAATCTATAATCAATATTAAAAGTGTTAGCATAACATAAAGAGATTTATGCAATCCATCTTTAAACAGATCAATAATTAAGATAAGTAAAGCACCACCAATAGCTATTAACATAGGTGTTAATGTTGATAAGTTTAACTCTGCCATACTTATATTGATAGGTTCTAACATTATTTTTCCTCCCTTATAAGTGTTGTGCTAATAATAATATCTTTAGCCTCTTGTGTTTTTGCTTTTTTATCCATAAAAGCTACTAAATGTTTTACACTATTATCAATTGGTTCAAGTATTGGTTTTGGATATACACCTAACCATACTACAATTGCAACTAATGGAAGTAAAGACATCATCTCTTTTTTATCTAAATCTTTAAGTTTATGATTTTCTTGATTTGTTACTGGACCAAAGAATGTTTGTTTATACAAAGATAACATATAAACAGCACCTAAAATAATAGTAGACCCAGCAATTAAAGTCATAATAGGAGATATTTTATAAAAACCTAAAAGAACTAAGAACTCTCCAACAAAACCAATCGTTAAAGGAAGACCAACAGAAGCCATAAGCATAATACCAAATATGGTTGCATATTTTGGCATAACAGACGCTAATCCACCAAATTCACTCATCATTTTTGTATGTCTTCTATCATAGATTACACCAACTAGCATAAATAATGCGCCAGATACAACACCATGAGAAAGCATTAAAAAGATTGAACCTGAAATACCTTCTGCATTCATTGCAAATACACCAAGCATAATAATACCCATATGAGATACCGATGAATAAGCGATTACTTGCTTCATATCTTTTTGAGAGTATGCAATCATAGCAGTATAAACTATCATAATAAGAGATAAAATTGCAATTGGCGTAATCATCTCTACAGAAGCATCAGGTAATATTGGTAATGAAAATCTAATAAAACCATAAGTTCCCATTTTAAGAAGAACAGCTGCAAGGATTACAGAACCAATTGTTGGTGCTTGTCCATGAGCATAAGGTAACCATGTGTGAAATGGAAACATTGGAACTTTGATTGCAAAACCAAAGAAGAATGCTATAAATAACCACATTTGATATTTAAATGGTAGAACAAGAGCATACCAATCTGTAATAGCAAAACTCCAAACACCTGTAATATCATGATATAGATATGCTAAAAATAACATACCAACTAACATTATTAATGAACCAAAAAATGTATACAAGAAAAACTTAACAGCTGCATATACTCTTCGTGGACCACCCCATGCACCAATGATATAAAGCATTGGCACAAGAGAAAGTTCCCAAAATAGATAGAATATAATAGCATCAAGAGCTAAAAATACACCTACCATAGTCATCTCTAAAAAAAGAAGAGAGATTATCATATTTTTAATATCTTTTTTGATACTTAATCCAATCATACCAAGAAGTACCATTAGAGTTGCCATTACAACAATAAATAAACTAATCCCATCAACTCCAAGATAATAACTAATACCAAAATCAGCAATTAAAGGTACCATCTCTATAAACTGCATACCACCATTACTACCATCAAAGATCATCCATAACCATAAAGCTAGTAAAAACTCAATAGTTGCAACACTTATACCATAAGCTCTTGCACTATCTTTATCAACTATAAATCCTAACAATCCTGCGAGTGCTGGGAAGAATATTAATATACTTAAAATATTATCCATCTATATACTCCTAACTCAACGACATTGATAAAGCAGTAATAACAATTAATAACATTGCTCCTACGCCCATCCAATTTAGATAGTCTGAAAGATTACCTGTTTGCATCTTTCTACTCTTATCACCAGTGAAATAAATTATCTTAGCGATACCATCTACAGTAGCATCAACAACTTTCATATCAACTTTATTCCATAATATATCAGAAATCTCTTTATATGGTTTTGCAATAAATTCCATATAAAATTTAGGGATATAATATTGGTTTTGTAATAACTTATAGATAAAGCTATTTTCCATTTTTTCATCTCTTACAAGACCATTAGCATATTTTTTATATGCAAGAACAATACCTGAAACTGCAATTAAAGTTGTTACAATAATTAATATCCAAGCTATATGATGTGTATGTTCACTCATCTCGTAAGCTGGTAAAATTGTTGTTGCAAACTCTTTAAATGGATTCATAAAGAAACCAAATATAATAGCTAAAATTGCTAATGGAGCCATTGCTACAAGTACAAAGTTTTGAACTTCATGAGGATGAGCATCTGTTTCCTTTTTATATCTTTCATCACCATCAAATGTAAGGAATACTTGTCTAAAGCTATAAAATGCTGTAAGACCTGCTGTTATCCATAGTACAAACCAAATAATATAAGTGTGTTCATTAAATGCAACTTCTAAGATTGTATCTTTTGAAAAGAATCCAGCTAGAGGGAAGATACCAGCAAGTGCCAATGATGCTAGACCCATATAAAGATAAGTACCTCTCATAGCTTTTTTAAGTCCACCCATTTTAAAGATGTCAAGTTCATCGTGCATTGCGTGCATAACATTACCAGCACCTAAGAATAAAAGTGCTTTAAAGAACGCATGAGCTGCAAGGTGAAAAAGTGCTACCCAATAAGCACCGAGACCAGCTGCTGCAAACATATAACCTAATTGTGATAAAGTTGAGTAAGCAATAATTCTTTTTAAATCTCTATTAACTAAAGCCATTGATGCTGCAAAAATTGCAACAAATGTACCAAGATAAGCTATAAATAAACTTACATTTGGAATCTCAGCATATAAAGGATTAGCTCTAACTACTAAATAAACCCCTGCTGTTACCATTGTTGCTGCGTGAATAAGAGCCGATACTGGTGTAGGACCTTCCATTGCATCAGCCAACCATGTATGAAGTGGAAACTGAGCAGATTTACCCATTGCTCCAATAAATAAAGCTATACCGATTGATACAAGAAGTGAATTTTCTAAAGATGGAATAGCTGCAAAAAATACGTCATAGTTTAATGATCCAACATTCCAATAAATTAAAAAGATACCAATAAGCATTGCAAGGTCAGCGATACGATTTACAATAAATGCTTCATTTGCCGCCCATGATGGAGAGATAGAAGGATTAACATCTGTTGATACATCTGCTTTGTGATACCAAAAACCAATTAGTAACCATGAACAAACACCAACACCTTCCCAACCTATAAATAGACCAGCAAAGTTATCACTCATAACAAGAATCATCATTGAAAATACAAATGCTGATAGATATGAGAAAAATCTATTAAAACCTTTATCGTGTTCCATATAACCTATAGAATAAACATGAACAACTGTTGATACAGTTGTAACAACAACCATCATAACAGCTGTAATTGCATCTACTTGGAAACCAAAGTCAATAGTTAAATTACCAGCAGCAATCCACTCCATCATATTTACACTGATAGTTCCATGATCCATTACATACATCAAAAGAGATGATGAGGCTACCCATGAGACAAATAGTAAACCTGATGTTACAAAAGCTGTAATTAAATTCTTTGGAGTCATTGCAAACAGTGCTGCAAAAAGTGAACCAACTAATGGTGCAAAAAGTGCTATATATACTAAATTTTCCATTACTACCCTTTCATTACTGTAAGATTATCAAGATCAAGAGAACCATTTTTCTTATATAGTACTATTAAAAGACCAAGACCAACTGCTACTTCACTTGCTGCAACAGCTATTACAAAGAATGCAAACATCTGTCCAGACAAATCTCCATAATAATGAGAAGCTGCGGCAAAAGCGATATTAGCTGCATTTAACATAATCTCTGTTGCAAAAAATAGCATCAAAAGATTTTTTCTTCGTAGTACACCAATAAGACCTATTGAAAACAATAGACCAGATAGTATCATATAATGACTCAATCCAATCATTTTATATCCTTTCTACTAAAAGTATCATCTTCTTCATGATTTTCATCTTTTGTAGTTAGACTATCATCCATCTTTTTACCTGCTAAGATAATACCAGAGATCATTGCAACAAGTAACATAACTGCTGCTACCTCAAATGGTACAAGATATTTTGTAAATAAAACTAAACCAACTGCTTGAGGATTTGTTGCCCCTGCCATTATTGGATAAGATGCTATTATATTTTCGCCCATAATTGGAGCAGAGAACATAATCACAAGAGTTAATGCAATCATACCACTTAAAAAGAAAACAAGATAAGATGATGTATTTTTTTCTTTAATATCTTTTGTTGCATCAAAAAACATCATACCAAATGAATATAGTGCCATAACTGCACCAACATAAACCACTAACTGTACAACACCTAAGAAATCAGCTCCTAACAAAAAGAAAAATCCTGAGATTAGAACCATTCCAGCAGCTAGTGAAGTCATAGCATATAATACATTATTACTAAGCACTGTTACTAAGAAAAGTCCTATTGTTAAAACTGAAAATAGATAAAAGGCAATTTGTTCCATAATTTATTCTCCTTTTAATACGCTAAAGGCGTTTTTTTAATGTTATCATCAGCATTTGGACTAACTGCACCAAATCCTGGATACTCTTTTTGCTCTTTTAAAGCATCAATTGGTGTTAGCATATCATCAAAAATAGAGAAACTTGCTCTTTGTTGAGATGCTGTTTCATATCTACCACCATGAACAATTGCAAGTTCAGGACAAACCTCTGCACAATATCCACAAAAGATACATCGTCCAAAGTTAATTGTATACTCTGTTACCTCTTTTCTTTGATTTTCATCATATTTTGTATCCATTTTAATACAATCTGCTATACATATTTTTTCACAAAGACCACAACCAATACATCTATAATGACCACTTTCAAGTAGCCTAAGCATATCATGAATTGCTCTATATCTTGGAGATATTGGCAATTTTTCAAATGGATATTTTACTGTATGTATCTCACCATTAAATAGTGCTAAAATCATAGTTCGCATAGTGACCCAAAGACCAACAAAAAGTTCCCCTTTTATTGTTCTTTTTAGTACTCTAGCAAATTTTTCTCCACCCGTTTGAGGGAAAGCTTCGTGTTCTATTAGTGTATAGTTTTGTACACCGACATTTCTATCTTTAAACTTATTTAAACTCATAATTACCCCCTAAATTATAGCATCATTACTAAACCAGTAATAAGCACATTTAATATTGCTATTGGCATTAGTACTTTCCAACATAACCACATTAATTGGTCAGGTCTGATATGTGGCCAAGAAGCTCTTACCCACAACATAAGGAAAAAGAAGAATGATACTTTAAGTAGTATTGCAAGACCACCAGGTAATATTCCCCATTCATTAAATCCACCAAAGAAAATCAATGAAGCCATAAAACTAATAGTAATCATATTAGCATACTCTCCAATAAAGAACATACCCCATCTCATACCACTATATTCAGTTGCATATCCAGAGATAATCTCTGCTTCATGCTCTAAAATATCAAATGGTGTTCTGTTTGTTTCTGCAAAACCAGCAATTATAAATAATATAAATGCTACAGGCTGTTGCCAAACTAACCATTCACCAACTCCACCAGTTTGAGCTGCATTAAAATCAATCAATGATAATGAACCAACTAACATAATTGGAGCTAACAGTGATAATCCTGTTACAACCTCATAACTCATAAATAAAATAGCAGTTCTTGCAGAACCGATAATACCCCATTTATTTGCCTGAGCCATACCTGCTAATAGTGGTCCATAAAGCCCTGATGCCATTGCACCAAGAATAAATAAAATACCAACATTAATATCAGCAACGATTGGATGAATTGTATATCCAAATACCGTAAATTCTGGGAAAATAGGTACTGCTGCAAGAGCGATAAATGCTGTTGCCGCAGTTATAATTGGAGCTATCATAAATATAAATTTATTAGCATGTTGAGGGATTATATCCTCTTTTGTAAATAATTTTATACCATCAGCTGCAATTTGAAGTATTCCAAAAGGACCAACATGCATAGGTCCTAAACGTCGTTGCATAAATGCAAGGATTTTTCTCTCTATAAATGTACCAAAACCTGCAAGAGCTGAAAAAACAGCAATTACTAATGCTGCTTTTACAATGGTCTCTATAATAATTGCATCCATCTACTACACCTTTCTTATTGTTACTTGTTTAAATCTATTTTTGCCAAAAATAGCATAAATATCTTCACTGCTTCTAAAATCAGGAATGGCTAAAATATCGCCACTCATTCTATCATCTACTATAACAGATAATACAATTGACTTTTTATCAAATTTAACTTCAACTTTTTTACCTAATTTCTCTGCTTTTGCAGGACTTGCATAAATTGCAAACTCTTCAAAAATTTGTTCAGATTTTTCAGTAAAATCATTGAACTGTCGCTGAGGATTACATCTATAAGCTATTTCACCATTAAGAATTATATTATCATTAAATGTGACAACTTTAATATCCTCTTTAGTAACTTTAAGATTTTCTAAAATATAACCACGATTTTCTTTACCTGAATTAGTGTAACCATTTGGTAAATCATCAAAAGCAACCGCTTTAAATCCTTTATTTTCTGGTAACTCTATAGTAAAGTCAATAGTTTCATCTTTTCCAATATCTAAAGCATTTAAAATATCATTAAGTTCATAACCTTTATATTCTAACGCTGCATTTGTTGGAACAAGAACTTTATTCATATTAACAAAAGTTCCCTCTTGTTGATTTATAGCAGGAATATCTAAATCACCATCTCCAATTGCACTTAAAGTAAAGTCTGCTTTTTCATTATAACCAATTGTATAACCAGAAACTTCTTTATCTAAATCACATATTAATGCAACACCTAAAGAGTTTGTTTTTGGTGGAATCATAACAAGGTTCATATCACAAGTAGTCTCGATAAGTGCTACTAATCTTGCAATATTTCTTGCTTTTGGATGGAAATACAAATCTTCACCAATAATCATAGAGAAGTTCTCTTTTTTCTTCATCATTTTTTCAAATGCATCAGCAAATTTACTACTGTCTCCACCAAGAAGATTAATTAGTTCATTTTCATCAGCTTCTATCTCTTTATCTATCATCTTAGGAACTTTTTTAGTTACCTCTTTACTTTCACCTGTTACTTTATCTACCACAGTTGAAGTTACACTTTGCATAACTTTTTCTTTAATAGTTTTTTTAACAGTTGAGTGGAATGATGCTAAATAATCTTTAATATCAGAAGGTATCTTTTCTTTATCTGCAAATAGGTCTAACACAAGATAAAGAGCTAACTCCTCTTGACCAACTTTATGAATTAAAGACTCAACACTTTTTCCAAATGTAGGAACTAGTGTATCACCAACTGGATGAAAATATAAACCTGCACCCTTATTCATTTTTTGAACATTATTAAAGGCATATCTTGCATTTGGATTATCATTTCTAAGTGATGTTCCTACAGATATTACGAAATCACTTTGCATAACTTCTCTAAAGTCATTTTTATATAAACTATTACCACTTGCAATTGAGTATATAGATAAAAACTCTTTAAATGCTAAAGCGTCTGCATTTACTAATCTAGTTCCAAATTTATCTTTAACTCTTTGAAGCATTAAAGCCTCTTCGTTTGTAATTGTTGAATTAAACTTAATAGTATCAGCTTTTTTAAATGCCTCTATTGCTCTATTAAATGCATCTTCATCTTTACCATCAACTCTATTTTCAAAATCAAAACCAAATCTACCAGCTCCACAAAGAGATACATAGTTCCACTCATTAGTTACTCTATAAATCTTTTTATCTGGATTTGATATAGATGTATGTTTCGTTTCATAATAGATTTGACACCCTGAACTACAATGTGCACAAGTTGCTGGAATTCTTTCAAGCTCCCAAGAATTAGTTGTATATATAAACTCTTTACTAACTAATGCTCCAACAGGACAAACAGCCGTACACTCTCCACAATCACTACAATTTGTAAACTCTGTACCATTACTTGGAACAATAATTGCTTTTTGTAGTTTATTCCACATTGCATAAGCATCTTTTGGCATTGTAGTTTTAAGTCCTTTATCAAGAACTGCTCCACCTCTTGCACCTGTTTTAATAGCTGCATCACCAATCATATCTTTACAAACCGTTGTACATCTTTCACATACGATACATAAACCTGCATCATAATGAAGTACGCTACTCCAGTCTTTATTTTCTCTTTTTGTATCAGGGATAAAATATTGTTGAGAATCTACACCTAGTTCAAGTGTATAGTTTTGCAACTCACACTCACCACTTTGATCACAAATACCACATTGAAGAGGATGATTAACATCATAAACTTCCATGATTGCTCGTCTCTCTTCTAAAATCTCTTCGTTAGAGACTGTAATCTCCATACCATCTTTTGCTTTTGCATTACAAGCATAAACTCGTTTACCATCAGCCTCAACAAGACATATACGACAAGCAAGAGTTGGTGAACATCTAGTCAAATAGCAGATAGCTGGTATAAATATATCATTTGCACGAGCTGCGTTAAGGAGAAATTCACCCTCTGTCGTCTTACACTCTTTACCATCAATTTTTATTGTAATTTCATTACTCATTTTAACTACTCACATTTTTGTTTTGTATTTCAAGTTTTAACTTACTATACCTATAAGAGGATACCAAAGTACTGCTTAATCCCATATCATTAGTTGGATTAATAGCGATTGTTCCCTTCATTGATGTATCAATCTTAAACACTCTATTATACTCTATATCATTGACTATAAATTTAACTCTATCTCCATCTTTTATTTTTGCAACAGTAGCAAATACAGGAGATCCAACTAAATTATTATCCTCTTTAAGTTGTGTAGTTTTAGATGTAAATTGTGAAAATTGCTCAACACTATTACATCTATATACAACTAAGCCATCATAATCAGGAAGATCTTCAACTTCATCTAATGAAGTATCTTTTACTACTTTTATAGATGTTAATAGATAACCTCTATTTTCTTTTCCTGTAATAGAAAATTCATTAGGTAACAAGTCAAATTCAACAGCACTAAAACCTTTTGAAGTTGGTAATTCTTTAGTATAGTCAATAGTATATTCATGATTTAACCAACAAATATTAGCCAAATCATTTAGCGTATATCCACCATAAGGAAGAGCCACATTAGTTACAACAACTCTTTTATCAATTGTAGTAATTGTCCCCTCTTGTTGATTAAATGAAGGCATATCTAAATTTCCATCACCAGTTGCACTTAAAATATAATCTCCAGTTGAGTTATAACCGATAGTATAATTACCAGCCTCTTTATCTAAATCACAAATAAGAGATACACCCAATGCATTTGTTGATGGAGGAGTAAGAAGAATATTAAAATCTGTATATGTTTCTATTAAACCTAAAATTTTAGCAATATTTTTGGCTCTTGGATGGGAATATAAATCTTCTCCAACAATCAAAGAGAAACCTCTTTTTTTGATAAGAGATTTAGCTAAAGCATCAAGTTCCTCTTCTCCAATATTACTCTCAGCACTTAAATATCCAATATCAAGCGAATCCAAAAATTCTCTTTTTTTAACAGGTAACTCAATATCTTTTAAAAGTCTATCAGCTAAAAGAGCAACAACACCCTCTTCGCTACCAACCTCATATTTAATAAATTGTGTTACTATATTTTGAATCTCTGTATCTTCAATTGTGTGCATATATGCTACTCTTGATTGATTATGTTTACTTGCCATTGTTATATGATATTTAACCATTGGATTATCATTATTTATCTTTGAACCCAAAACAATTATAGCTCTTGAATCACTAATAGTTTTTAAATTTGCAGAATATAAATTTTTACCTGTAACCTCTCCAAAAGCTTTTAAAAAGTCTTGGTATCCTTTAGCCTCATCACATATAAGTTTATAGTTTAGTTTCTCTTTTAATCTTTGAAGAATCAAAGCCTCTTCGTTAGTAATAACTGCTGAGAATCTAATTGTATCTGCTACTTTAAAAGCTTCAACTGCTTTTTTAAACTCATCTGTATCTTTTGTTACATCTTTATTTTCAAAATCATAACCAAATCTACCAGCTCCACATAAAGAGCTAAACTCATAAGTATTTGTAACTCTATAGATTTTTTCTTCACTATTTAAAATGCTATCTTGTTTTACTTCATAGTTTAATTCACAACCACTACTACAGTGAGAACAAGTTGCAGGAATTTTTGTTAATTCCCAAGCATTTGAAGTGTATTTAAAACTTGTATCAACCAATGCTCCAACAGGACAAACTGCCGCTGCTTCACCTAATGACGCGTAGTTTTTATCTTGCTTTACATTTAAAATAGTTGAGTTATAACCACCAAATTTTACCTGTAATGCTTCGTCACCTGTAATCTCTGTTGATACTCTAACACATTTTTCACACATAATACAAAGAGCAGGATCATAAGAAACATGACCCCAGTTTTGTACTTTTCTATTTTGGTCTTTTGCTGTAAAATTTTGTTGAGCTACATCAAATTCTAAAGTTTTATTTTGAAGGTCACACTCTCCACTTTTATCACATACTCCACACTCTAAAGGGTGATTTACATCATAAAGTTTCATAATGCTTTGTCGTTGCTTATAAATCTCTGGAGTATTTGTTGAGATAACAATTCCATCAGTCGCAGGTTCTTGACAAGATAAAATCATCCCATCAACACCCTCAACATCCACAACACACATTCTACAAGATGCAATTGACATAACTTTTGTTAAATAACACATTGTAGGTATATATATATCATTTTCTCGTGCTATTTGAAGTATAGTTTTTCCAAACTCACTATGGCAGGTTTTACCATCAATAGTTACAGTGATATTTTTGATTTTACTCATCATAGCACCGCCATTGAAATATAATAACATCTCATACATCTTTGAGCTTCGGCTAATGCTTCCTCTCCAGTAAATCCAAGATTTACCTCTTTGTTATTATCTTTTCTCTCATCAGTTTCAAGTTTTTCACTAACAGTTCGTGGTAAACCAGGGATCCAACCAGTAATTTTTTCTTTTTTATCATAAACTTTTAATTTAACTAAATGATCTTCCATAATCTCATCATCGGTAAGACTAACTTTACCATCATAGATATATCTACTAATTACAGAAGCTGCTCTTTTAGCCTGACCAACTGCATTAACAATTGTCATAGGACCATATTCACAATCTCCTGATGCAAAAAGACCATCACGATTAGTCATATAATCTTTACCATTTGTTAAAATTGTATTCCAAGAAGTAAGTTTAATATCCCATTCTTTAGGGATAAGTTGTAAATCAGCAGCTTGAGAAACAGCAGGGATTAGATAATCACATTCAATTTCAAAACTTCCATCATCAATCTTAACTAATTGAGCTCTACCACCATTTGGATCAGGAACAAGTTCAAATTTATCAACTAAAAGTTTTACAAGTTGATTATCTTCATCATAAATCTCATTTACTGCTGAGTGGAATATAAACTCTACTCCCTCTTCAACTGCTTCATGATACTCTTCATAGGTTGTGTTTCTAATAATTGTTTTTTCATCTCTACGATAAAGCATAATTACTTTTTTAGCACCCTCTCTTATAGAACATCTAACAACATCCATTGATGTAAATCCACCACCAACACAAACAACAGTTTTACCTTTAAGCTCATTTGACGCAGTTGAACCGATACCGTATTTAGTCCATAGATTTACTTTATCAAGCATCTCTATTGCACCCCAATACCCATTTATATCAGCTCTTTCGTTTTTAGCACGAACTTTTTTAGATAATCTTGCTCCAAATCCTAGCATAGTTGCATCATATTCAGCGTCAATCTCTTTTAAACGCTTTGCATCTACTCTATGATTATTAAAGATATTAACTGTTGGCATATTAAGAACTAAATCAATATCTTTTTGGTATTTATCAATTGGCATTCTATATTCAGGAACACCAACTGCGACCTCACCACCATTAACTGGAAGCTCTTCAAAAATATCAACTTGTATCCCATCTAATGCAAGATAATAAGCAGTTGTAAGTCCAGCAGGACCTGCACCAATAACAGCAACTTTTTTACCATCATTTTTTGGAGCTTTAATCTCACGAGGATGTTGCCAATCTAATCCATGATCAGTCTCATAATCAGCACCAAGTCTTTTAAGCTCCATAATTGAAATAGGCTCATCAAGATTTGTTCTTCTACAAGCATCTTCACATGGGTGTGGACAAACTCTACCACAAGTATGAGCAAGTGGCATTGTTTCTCTAGTTGCAACCAAAGAATCAGCTAGTTGCATATCTCTAACGCCTTCAATATATGCAGGGATATCAACATGTGCAGGACACATATCAGTACAAGGTGCAGTAACTTTTGCGATATATTTTATATCATCATCATAGTGATTAGATTTAACTTGCTCATCTATAACTTTGCTAAATTGATCGCTATAATGCTCTATCAAATCTAAGATTGGTTTTGGAACAGTTTTACCAATTTCACATTTTGAAGTAAGCATCATTGTTTCACTTACCTCTTTTAAATGATCTAAATCTTGGTAAGAACCTTCACCTCTAGCTATTTTGTCGAGTAAATCATACAAAATTCTGCCACCCCATCTACCAGGAGCACATCTTCCACATGCTTCTGAATAGACTTGATATTGGGCAGCATATTCTGTTGCCAGTCGTACAGCATCTACATCTTCATTAAAAATGGCAACACCATCCCATCCGATAAATGCTTTTGAGTCTACATCTGCTGTATAATTTTCTGGCAGTTTAAAGTCTGATTTACTCAACTCTTCGGCAGACTTATTACGATTATCAATAAATTCACCTCTCCAAGTTGAGAAAATTAAATTAGACATTAATTAGCCTTTCTCTTCACTACAATAGTCCAATCAACTTCATTGAATTTAAGTGAATTCATAAGTTCGTGACCATTCTCTTTAACTACATCTGCACTTTTTTGAATATGTGAAAAATCACCAACTTCAAAAAGGAAAATACCATTCTCTCCAGCTTTTAAATCACCATCAAGCAATTCAATCATTCTGCCATAAAAATCTTCTTTTAAATGTCTTAAATCATATCTTTTCATTATCTATCCACCTCTCCAAATACAATATTTGTAGTACCAATGATAGTAACAACATCTGCAATATAAGTTCCAATTAAAAGTTTTTGAAGCAATCCTGTATGGTAAAAACTAGGAGCACGACATTTTAATCTATAAGCATAAGGTTCACCCTCAGACTTAATATAAAAACCTAATTCACCTTTTGGAGATTCAGTAGGGATATAAACTTCACCTTTTGGTGGTCTCATACCTTGAGTTACAAGAACAAAGTGTTGCATTAATGCATAGTTTTGTGTCATGATCTCTTCTTTTGGAGCAGATATATATTGAGGTGCGTGAGCCATTAGTTTTTGTTCTGTTTTTGGATACATTAAAATTAATTGTTCCAAAATACGAACAGATTGTCTCATCTCTTCCATATATAATCTATATCTTCCAAGACTATCACAACTATTACTTACTGGAATATCAAAATCAAGTTCACCATACAGTTCATAAGGCTCCTCTTTTCTAATATCATAATTAACACCACTTCCTCTTAGCATTACACCAGAACATCCCCAGCTCATTGCCTCTTCTGCCGAGATTGTACCTACATCTTCTAGTCTCATTTTCCAAATTCTATTTTCTGTAAGAAGATCTTCATACATTTTAATATCTTTTGGAATTTTTTGACAAAATTTGATTAGATTATCTATCCAATCATGTGGTAGATCTAAAGGAACTCCACCAATTCTAACTGCACTATGAGTAAGTCTTGCCCCACAATAGTCTTCCATTAAGTCCATTGCAAATTCTCTTTCTCTAAATGCATAAAGAAATACACTCATCGCACCAACATCAAGTGCATGAGTTGCAACAAAGAATAGATGAGAGATGATACGGTTAAGTTCAAGAAGCATTGTTCTGATAACTTTTGCACGACGAGGAACATCTAAACCTATTAGTTTTTCAACTGATAAAGCATAAGCGTAGTTATTTGATGTAGATGCTATATAATCTAGTCTATCTGTGGTAGGTAAGAACTCATTATATGTCATATTCTCAGCCATCTTTTCAATACCACGGTGAAGATATCCAATATCAGGAAGAGCTTTTACTACCAACTCTCCATCAAGCTCTAAGACCAATCTTAATTGACCATGAGCAGATGGATGTTGAGGACCAAAGTTAATTACCATTGTATTATCTTCTCTCTCAAAATTGAGGTTTTCAAAAAATGGACTTAATTTATTGGTTACTTGCATATTCTCTCCTATCTTCTTTGATCTAATTTTTCACTACCTGTTGTATAATCAACTAGAAGTGTTTTACTATATTCAATTTCAGTTTCAGGTTCACCTTGTGAAATATCTGCTCCAAAATCAACTTCATGACCAACTCTTGAGAATCTTTTAGTGTCATATCTATCAACTCTTGATGGGTCTCTATTCTCTGGACCAATAATATCACGGTTTTCTTTACCAAAAATCTTATCAACTTCATACCAAGATGCAAACTCATCACCTTCAAGAGGATAAGTTTTAAGGAGGGGATGACCTTCCCAATCATCAGGCATAAGAATTCTTTTAAGAAATGGATGATTATTTACATAAATACCAAACATATCATACATCTCTCGTTCTGCAAAGTTGGCACTTTTAAACAAAGGCACTGTACTTTCAATTGCTAAACCATCTTCTATCATACAAACTACTCTTACTCTAAGAGCCTCATCTAGATTTAACATTTGGTAAAAAATTTCAAATTTACCCTCTTGTGCAAGATAATCAACTGCACTAAGTTCAGTACATATTTTATATCCACACACATCTTTTAGAGTCTCTAATACAGAGTAGTTATCTTGATGATTAATTGATACCACAAGTTGTCCAATCTGAACAGAAGCATCTAAAACTCTATCACCTAAAGCATTAATAACATCTGCAAAATGCGAACCCTCTTCTATAGACATTTGTGGAACTCTTGGTGCTACCCAAAATCTATCAGTATAATATGATTTTTTTTGAACATTATCTTTTGGTGTATATTTTCTCATTATACTAACCTTTGCTTTGTATTTTTCTTCATATTAGCAGATTCTTTTCTAATCTTCTTTTGAAGCATCATCATCGCATACTGAAGAGTCTCAGGTCGTGGTGCACATCCAGGAAGATAAATATCAACAGGAACAATTCTATCAACACCTTGAACAGTTGCATAAGTATTAAACATACCACCAGTATTTGCACAACTTCCCATAGAAATCACCCATTTAGGCTCAGTCATTTGGTCATAAAGTCTTCTTGCAAACTCTGCATGTTTTTTAGACAATGTTCCAGCTAAAATCATTACATCAGCTTGTCTTGGAGATGCTCTAAAGATTGTCCCCATTCTATCAAAGTCATAACGACTTGCTCCAGATGCCATCATTTCGATAGCACAACATGCTAGTCCATAAGTAAGAGGCCAAAGCGAATTTGACCTACCCCAGTTAATCAACTTATCAGCTGTTGTTAAAGCTATCGGTAAACCCGCGTTAGATGCATAATCTACTTTATGCTGTGCCATTCAAGTGCTCCTTTTTTCCATGCATATACAAATCCTATTGCCAAAAGTAAGACAAATAAAATCATCTCAACAAAACCAAACCAGCCTAATAATTTAAAATCTATTGCCCATGGAAACATAAATATAATCTCAACATCAAACAAAATAAATAATAATGCTATTAAATAAAACTGTACCGAAATAGTATTAGGTTGCTTAGTAACCTCTGGTCCACACTCGTATATAGTTAGTTTCAACTTCTCAGTATCAAGTCTTGCCAACCTTCTACTTATAAATCTTGCCAAAAATAATGTTGCAGAGAATGCAACAAAAGTCATAACAAACAGAAGAAACACACCAAAATATGGGTGATCTGTAACGATATGAGTCATTATTAACCCCTTTTTTTAGAGAAAAATCTCAGAATATTTGACTTTATAATATCAGAATATAAGTTAAAAAGATTAGTGGAAAAATTCATTATGAGATAACTTTTTTATTTGTAACTAAGTGAAACAAATAACTTTACTATTATAATTTTTGAAAAATAAAATTATTATCTGATGTTACACATATTTAAATTATTTTTAAAATTCAAGGGCAACCATAAGTAATTGCCCCTACAAAAGGTTGATTAGCCGTAGTGGTTATCACCTTGTGGGTACCCTAAAATATGAATAAATATTTATACAAAGTGCATAACATCAATTAAAAGATAGCATTTTCTACAACTTAAACAAACAATTCAGTTGATAAATATCTTTCTGCTGTATCACAAAGTATTGTCACAATTGTTTTACCTCTATTTTCTTCTCTTAGAGCAATCTCATAAACTGCTTGAACATTTGCTCCTGATGATATACCAACAAGAAGTCCTTCTGTTTTTGCAATCTCTCTTGCCATACTATAAGCATCTTCATTTGAGACTTTTATTATCTCATCATAAATATTTGTATTTAAAATATCAGGGATAAAACCTGCACCAATACCTTGTATTTGATGAGAAGACGGTTTTTCTTTTGAGAGAACTGCTGAATCTTTTGGTTCAACTGCGACTGCTTGAAGTTTATCTATTTTATATTTTAAAACCTCTGATATTCCAGTAAGTGTTCCACCAGTACCAACGCTTGAGACAAAGAAATCTATATCATTTCCTAAATCATTATATATTTCCATAGCAGTTGTTTTTCTATGAGTATCTGGGTTGTCAGGATTTTTAAATTGTTGAAGTACAATAGAATTTTCTATACTTTTGTTTAATTCACTTGCTTTATCTATTGAACCTTGCATCCCATCTTTTGCAGGAGTTAGGAATAGTCTTGCACCCAAATGAGTAAGAATATTTCGTCTCTCTTTGCTCATAGAATCAGGCATTGTTAAAATTAATTTTATACCTTTTGATGCACATATCCCTGCCAATCCAATTCCTGTATTTCCACTAGTAGGCTCTATGATTGTTGTATTTTCATACATATCACCTCTTTCTAATGCTCTATTTACCATATGCAAAGCTATTCTATCTTTAACCGAAGATGTAGGATTCATAAATTCACATTTTGCATAAATATTAGTTCCTGTCATTTGCGATAATTTATTTAGTTTAATAAGAGGAGTATTTCCTACTAAATCTTCTATACTATTTGCTATCATTTATAATCCTTTTATATTATATTTATCTATTTTTACAAGCATCTATATACTCATGATAATAGTTTAAATTGGCAAATCTATTGTCCTCTTCAAACTCTACAACTTTACTATTTAAGCTTTTTATAACTCTATTTAGTTTGTGAATATCTTTTGATAAAAACTCTTTTGCTTTTGTTAAAATTGATCTTTTATAAATTGCACATAGTGGCTGATTTTTGCCATTTGTAGAACTTACTATAATATCATATTTATCCTGATTATATAGCTCTAATTTATCCATAATATCTATATCAATAAATGGAGAATCGACAGAAATCACAAATACCTCATTAATATCAAGCGTCTCAAAAATTGATATAAGCCCAATTAAAGGAGAACTATCTGCATATTTATCTAAAATCAAATTTGCATCAAAATCAAATTTATTATCTTTACAACTAATATAAACTTTATCAAAGATTTTTGATAATCTATTATACTGAAACTCACTGAGAGTCTTAAACCCATCAAATGGCAAAAGAGATTTGTCTTTATTCATTCTTGAACTCTTTCCACCTGCAAAAATAACTGCTGTTTTTATTTTATTCAATACTTTTCCTTAAAATTTTCTATTTTATTATATCATATAAATTAATAAGATTTTATATTCTAAGACTCTGATACTTTAATACAAATTTAACAAATATTAGTTAAAATGATATAAAATATTTTAAAAGGTTATAGAATGAAAAAAATTTATCTAATAATGGCAATAGTAATTACTTTTACCACAAACATAAATGCAGAGGCTCCTCAATTTGTTAAGGCTTCAAAAACTCCTATACTTTTACAAGATGGCAAAAATAAAAATTGGTGTCCTGTATGTGGAATGAGTTTAAAAATGTTTTATAAAACATCTCATGCTATTGAAACTAAAGATGGTAAAAAATTACATTTTTGTTCAATCAGATGTTTAGTAAACAAGTTTGATAAAAATAGTAAAGTATCAGTGGTAGATGCTAAAACAGAGAAGATGATAGATGCTAAAAAAGCATATTATGTTATTGGTTCAAAAGTTCAAGGGACAATGGCAATGGTTAGTAAATTGGCATTTGAAAAAGAGCAAGATGCAAAAGAGTTTCAAGTAATCTATGGTGGTGAGATAGTAGATTTTAAAAAGGCTTTTGAGATGGCTAAAAAATCTTTAGAGGCTGATAATAAAAAAAGAATGAAAAAGATTACAAAAAAAATGATACCAATGGGTAAAAAGATATACACTAAGAAATGTAATAACATTAATGTGAGCAAATTAGATACAGTTAGTGATATTAAAACTTATATTGTAGAAAATAAAATTTGTAAAAATCTTAATCCTAAGCAACTTCATGCAACAGCACTTTATCTAAATAGTACGAAATCAGTTACAGCAAAAAATAGACCAATTAGCGTGACAAAAGATGAAAAATGCCCTGTTTGTGGAATGTTTGTATATAAATATCCAGTATGGGCAACACAGATTCATTTTAACAATAATGATAAACCTAATCATTATAGTTTTGACGGTGTAAAAGATATGATGAAATTTTATTTAGAACCAAAAAAATATAATCAAGATAACTTAAAAATTACTAAATTACTCGTAACAAACTATTATACAAATGAGGCGATTGATGCTAAAAAAGCATTTTTTGTAATGGGTAGTGATGTCTTTGGTCCAATGGGTCATGAACTAATTCCTTTTTCTACTTTAGATGAGGCAGAAAATTTTGTAAAAGATCACAATGGAAAATCTATAATCACTTTTGATAAGATAACTATTAAAATGGTTTTTGACCTTGATAAATAATAGGTCTAAAATATTTATATTGCTACTTTTGATGATGATATTATCAATCGTGGCACTTATACTATATCTATCCTCTCGGGTAGATACAAGCAGTAAAATTAAATTCTTACAAATCACACATCTATCTAATATAACACTCTCAAATGAAGCTCAAAGCTTACGGTTTAGAAATGAATCAGGAGTTATGGAACTATTATATTTCTCACCAGAAGCAAGAGAGCAATCACCTAGTTCTTTTATATATAATCACTCTACTATATTAAATCAATAATTAATTATAAATAAATAAGTATTTTTATGATATTATCTATCAAAAGTAGGATAAATATTATGAGTGAATTAGAGAAACAACAAGCACAAGAGATACAAGAATTAAGAAAGTTATTAGGATTTAAAACTAGAGATAAATCACAAGCTTTTAGTGATCTTACAATGTATGATTTAGAAGATTTGGTAGATATTGATAAGAATTTTAACAATGAGATATTTAACTCTTGGTTTGATAATACTCTTGAAATAGATAAAAATAAAATAGAATTTTTAGAAAATATATTAGATAAATATGGACAAGTACTAGAAAGGTATAATGAAGATACTCTTAAAGTGGTATTTATTGGTGCAATTATAGAAGAGGTTGAATTTTTTAATAAAGAGTTGAGAATAGGTAACTTTTATCATAAAAATTTAAGCTATAAAAATGATAAAATTAATTTTAATGGCTATTGTGATTTTTATGTAGCCAAAGGTTTAGAATATCCAAAATCTCCATATTTCTTTATTCAAGAGTATAAACCATCTAAAGGTGGAGGCGACCCAGAACCTCAACTTTTAGCAGAACTTATATGTGCAGTTGAGTTAAATAATTGGAATACTATTAAGGGTTGTTATATCATTGGAGCAATTTGGAACTTTGTGATATTAGAAAAATTGGATGAAAACCAATACCAATATTTTGTAAGTGCCAATTTTGATAGTACTAAAATAGAGGATTTAAAAGATATTTTTAAGAATTTACTCTTTGTAAAGAACGAGATTATAGAGATGGTAAAGAATGATAAATAGCTTAGTTTATTTACTAAAATGGGCAGAACTAGATATAAAATATATGAACCAACACATCCACACTTTGTAACATGTACTATCCTGCATTGGTTACCAATATTCACAAGAAAAGAGAAAAGTTTTCAGGTTTTGGAAGAGGGGTATCAGCCTAATGTCAATGAAATAAGGATTATTATGCTTTTGGACACGGTGCTGCTTTTAGCTCCGTATATTAGGGAGAGACTGAAGCCATCTCGTCCAAAAAAAAGCTTAATTCATTAGCGCATCATTGGTATCAGCCTAAACTTATACCAGACATTCATCACCCCTCTAAACTTAAACTAATATAAAACAACTAATCATAAAACTCTTCATAATCATCCCCTAAGCACTCCAAAATAATCTCATGATTTTCATTAAAATAGTCCAATTGGCTCTCTCCTTCAAATAAAATTAAAACCACAGAGAAAAAATATTGAAAAACCCATCTCATAGTAGGATTTGATATTGGTTTTCCCTTCTGATTTGGAAAAGTTAGGTTATTTTTCTTCATATTTTTGCGAACTTTATGTTCTAATGCAGAATACACTAGTAAGGATAATGTCATAATCATTAATAATGATGCAATCCGTTCAGGCTTTTTTAAAAAGATAGAATCAGCATGAAATTTTGGGTCTTTTAAGAACCTAAAACCTCTTTCTACTTTCTGTTGATTTTTATACTCCTTTAAAATCTCTAGGGGTTTT
>JAMOOQ010000020.1 GCA_027100635.1 Campylobacteraceae bacterium
AAAGAATTTCTTGGATCTTTCCAACCCCAAAAATTACTCTTGTTCTTATCTATTACCTCTTTAATTTCATTTATAAAAGAAAGAAAGGCTTTATCAAGAGCTTCCTGTTCTGGAAGATTACACCAAGATTTTTTCAAACTAAATAATATTCTATCATGTAATATAACAAAATCATTATTTTCAAAATGACCTATAGGATTAGAAAAAGTCGCTCCAATAAGATTTTTACCTATATCTAAACCAACAGATTGACACAATGCACTTGTAAGACTTGTCCCAGAACGATGCATTCCTAAAATTATAATTGTTGCTTTAGACATATTATAAGTTAAATAATAATAGTCTTTACTTTTTTAAATCCTGATACTACCATTAAATCAACAAAATAGCTTGGGTGTATTACATAAGGCCTTAATTTATAACTCCACACTCCCGCCTCTATCAAAGCCATAGCACACCCTTCACTACAAAAATATTTCCATTTACAATCTTTCCATTTAAATACAAACCCAAACAATCCTTTCCAATCATAAGGACAATTTCTCTTTGCAAGTTTAAAAAGAAAATTATACACTTTTTCTGCTTGTTCTTCAGTAACTTCTTTCTCCCATATCTCTACAACTGTTCCTTTGGAATGATTTTTAATATTTGAAAAACCCCAGAAAGTTTTGCCAGAGTATTTCCAAGCTTCTATTAAATCTCCATTCTCAAAATTAGTAATATAAGCAATATGAGAATAATCTCCCCTTGTCCAGAATTTTATTAGTTTTGAAATAAAAGACTTACCTTTAAAAGCGGCAAATTGAATTTTAGCCATTTTTATGAAGCCAACAAATTTTGCAATTCTTCCAAAGATATATTTACAATAAAATTTCTAAGTATTTCAAACTTTTCATCTGTTGTAGCATTTTCTGGAAAAGTAAACAAACCCCTTGCATTGCCAACCCTACCATAAGCTTCAAGCAGAACTTTTGCTAAATCAGCACAGGTTTCATCTCTTTGAACTTCTATATACCCTATAACATCCATTAAAAGACAGTCTGGATTAGCTTTGATAAAAGAAATTGCAAGTTGCTTTACATCTTCTTTAAGAGACATAAAAAATTGGTCAATTGGGGAAGCTTCTATAAGAATATATCCAGATTTACCTTCTGAAATTGGATTTGGGTCTATTCCTTTCCTATTTGGAAGCTCTTTATAAAGATAGTAACCATCTGTAAGAATACGAAAAGTGCCTAAATCTTTGTAAACATAAAGATTACCAAAATTAGATTGGTGAATTGTTTTTTCAAGTCCTTCTATATTAAACATAGGTTCTCTCCTATATTAAAATATATTTAACTCTACATTAATTTAAATACCCAAACATCATATAATCTCCAATGTATTTCATCTGAGGCATTTGTTTTTACATAAATTTCAAATTTATCTCCATAAATAATCATCCCTACACCACTTCTAACTTTTTCCTTCGTGCTTGCTATACTTCCCCATGAATCAATATAAGACCAAAATATATTAGATGGGTCAGGGTCAATATCAATTCTTACATTAGTGACAATTGAGTTTGCTTTTGAACTATATCCTCCCCACCTTATATTAACTAAATAAAGACCTTCTTCTTGTAAATGAAAAACAACATCACCGACAGTAACAGCTCCAGCTGTAGAAATCCACCCCCAATCACTTGGATTAGGATTACTTGGATCTAATGCATTTTCTAAATTTGCAGGTGGAATACCATAAGAATAATCTGCAGTTATATCAGTAGCATCATCTGGAGCGGTATTAAAAGTTGCGTTCCAAGTGCCATCTTGAGCTACACTTCCAGTTACATTAGCATCAGAAAAATTACCATTAGCATCCGCTTGAACAGAATAAGCAGTTCCACCAATTGTATAATGCAAAGTGAAACTATTAAGAGGATTAACAGGAGGCAAATCTACTTTTCCACTAAAATCAACAGTAGTTCCATCTCCAGTAGCTAAAACTTCACCAGATTGAGAACCAGTCCAACCAGTCGCTTCAATTGTGCAATATGGAGCTACATTAGGTAGTTTATCTCTAAAAAGTTCAGTTCTTATATTCATTTATTCCTCCAAATGCTGGACTACAGTAAAAGTTACATTTGTGTCAGAAGCAAAATGTAAAGTTTTTATTTTATTATTCTTATTATAAATAACAAGTCTATCTCCCGGACTTAAAGTTCTCCTATGAATAGGAAATGCATCAGAGAATTTAACATTAGCAGAAACCTGAAGAGAAGCTGAAATATCAAAAATTTCTATTTTTTTACAATCAGGATGTATATTTATAGAAACTTCAGGAGAAACAGAAATATCAATACTAACTGTTCCTTCCAAAATACATAAAGGAACAACTTCTACTGTATCATCTACCAGTTCTAAATCAGGATGATTATAATATCTATAAACAGCAAAAGTAACTCCAGGATCAATAGTCAAAGATAAATCAGGAAGAATTATTGGATCTGTTCCGATATTTTTATATATAGGCATGATAGCCTCCTAAATTATTTCTTATCAAGAATATCATCACTCTTAGGCTCTTTCTTTCCTTTTTTAGAAAACATAGCTTGTATCTGTTTTTCAGTTAATAATTCAATATCAGGATCATTCTTTAAAAATTCGTTCCAAATAAAAATAGCTCCTGTTTTCTTATTTCTACAAAGTTTAGGTCTCTTGAATATCATTATTAAACCTCCTTTCTAATAATATAATAAAAGGGGGCTAAGCCCCCTGAAGAATTAACCTACTGTAGCAAAAAGAACACCTAAAGCCTTCGGAAGAATTACATCAAAATCATAAACAATAAGTCCTTTCATAGCCTCAGCAAAAGTATTTTGAGGTCTATATCTTTCAGTCTTATTAATCTGAGATACATACACCAAACATCCCTTCCAACCAAAAGGTATGTAATAAGCACCTGTAGTTGGATCTCTATAAAGAAGATTACTTTCATACAAATTAAACCCAGCTATAGTTTTACCAGTAAAACCTCCTCTCAATAAATAACTCTGACCATCACCAGCAAAAGCCGCATTTCTTAAATCAGATTTATCCAATAAGCCCATCATAATAGGAGGAAGAACTATCCATCTGTTCTCCTCAGGAACATTCTGTTCATCAAGAACAGTTTTGCAATCAACAATATAATCAAGAATGTTAGTTTTATCCAAAGTTACAGGGGAAGGAGCAGTTCCACCAGCAGTTCCTAAATTGAATGCTCCAGACTTAACTCCAGCAGTAGCCCCTTGGTTAGCAGAGTCAGCCTTAGTATAAATAGTAGAAAATACTTCAGTATCAATTTTAATTTTAATTTGCTGTGCGGCATCATCAGCTAACTTGTCAAGCCACTCTAAATCACTTTCTTTAATATCAATGTCATCCATTGCAAAATTGAAATACTTAGCCCTGTTAACCGTAAATTCAATAGCTGGGCTTTCAGGATATTCTAAATCAATAGTAGCTCCCTTCTGGTAATCTTTAATAGTTACAGAAGGAAGAGTTCTAATAGTAACTCTATCTCCAACATTTTTTAATTCACCAACATAATCAGTAGTAGCTATATTAGCTATAGTAGATTTTTCATAAAATTTAGTTAAAAGTTTCCCAGAAAATAAAATAGGTATATGAGCATTCCCCGGAGATCCGGGAGTTCCATATCCATAATCAGGATAGCCAGTTGCTGTAGGAACAGGCATAGTTGCACCTCCTTATTTAAAAATTTTTATTTTCCATAAATAACTCTATTCTCCATTAGAGCTTGTATTATCTCCTGCTCAATCTGGTTAGCTCTATCTGGAGGAATTTTTCCAAGAGCTTTTTTTCTATAAAATTCATTAATCTCACTTTCAGTAAAAAGCTTTTTAGAACCCTCTCTCATAGAAGAAGTTTTTCTATGAGGAGGAGATACATTTTTCTTAGCAGGAATAGACTTTTCCATTACAGGATTACCTCCATTATTTTCAGCTAAAAATCTTTTAAACCACTTAGCAACCCCATTAACATCTCCATTTTGATAAGAGAATAACATAAGTTGATGACGAGTGTAACCTGTAGCAGGCTCAACTTCCTGTAACCAATCCAGAAAATCGGGATCAGTATTAAGCTCCCTCCACTCAGGAACAAGAGCAGTAAGCTGAGCCTCAAACTGTTGCTGTGTCATCTTATTAGACAATTCATTAACCTTATTCTCAAAATCTTGTCTAACTTTTTTCTCAAGTAATTTAGTTATAGCTTTATAAATATCAGGATAATCCTCTTTAAATTTTAAAAGATCTTCATCATCTACTTCCATAGTGGAAGTTTCTTCTTTGGAGGTCTTCTCCTGCTGAGCAAGGAGAGCCTTCTCAAGCAATTCAATTCTTGATAAGAGTTCTACTCTTTCTCTTTCAAGTCTTTTAAGCCTTTTGTGAAGGCGAGGAACTTCCTTATCATATTTTCCTTTTAATACTTTATACTTATGCTCCCAATCCTCGCCTTCTTCCTCTGAGGGCTGTTCCTCCCTTTCTTCAGTAATTTCAGAAGAAGGAACAGTATCCTCAAAAGTCTCCTCATACTCCATTATCTCTGTTCTGTGTTGTGGCTCTGAACTGTTAACATCTACTTCAATAGCGTCTTCCTGAGGTCTTTTTACCTCAGGAGCGTCTTGGATAATAGGCATATAACACCTCCATCAGTTTTTTATTATGGTCTTACTATAGAAATTATAATATTAATAACTGTAAAAAAAGCACTTACTGCAACAATAATTCTAAAAATATCTTTTTTAAATAAAACTTCCTCAAACAATCTTTTTTGATCTTTACTAAAGGTATCTTGTAAATCAACTATTAAATCAGATAATTCACCTATTTTATCAAAAACAGATTCAAACTTTTCATCAATAAAAGATTTATAAGTATCGAAATTATCCTTACTCAGATAATAATTATTGCTGTGATTGCGAATAGAAGTTAACTTGTCATAAACATTTTGGATTTTTTCATCTAAGGCGTCAAGCCTTCCAAGAATGTAGTGGAGATCAATCCTTCCATCCATATCAATCTCCTTTAACTGAAGATAGTATAAGGTTTATTATAAATAACTTTCCTTGTAAAAATTTTACATCTTCCCATTTATCTGCTGAAGCTAACTGGTGATAAATTGAAGATTGTTCATTTTCTAAAATTTCTATAAAAGAATTAAAACTTTTTACATTCTTATCTCTAAGAGATAATAAAGTATTTTCAAGTTTTCTTTTATCTATCACCCGCCAACTCCTAACATTTGTTTTCTAAAATCTTGAGCCTGTTCAGTTACAGGCGTTTGTTCTTCAGTAGGTTTAGCCTGTTGAACATTTTGAACATAGTTATTTAATTGATTTTGTAAAGAGTTAATCATCTCTTCAAGATCATCTCTAAAAGGAATAGATATTCCAAAATTCTTAAAAATCTTTTCTAATAAAGTTTTTCTTCCTTCCACTCCAATTATTTGAGTATCAAGAGGATTATTAACAACATTTAAAAGTTCAAGTAATTTTTGAGCTTGAGCCATTTTTTCCATTAATACAATAGAACCTTTAGCTTTTATATTCAAATCAGGTATTTCCTCATCATACCCATAGAAATTAATTACATTGTAATAATAAGTTCTTAACACTGTAGGCTCTATCAAGCCTCTATCTATATTTTTAACTACTTCTTTAATTCCACGACTGGCATTATTCATAAGCATAGAAAGTCCAACTGCTGTATTATGTGTCGGAATACAATCTTCACATAAAAATATAGAAGACTTATGCTCTACTTTGATACAATAAACATGCTCTTCCTTATTAAGCTTTTCTATTTCTCTTATGTAAATATAAGGAATACTTTTCTTCTTATACCTTTCTTGTTTCTTTGAAATATAAGAAATTACTTCAGTAGGCACTCTAAAATATACTTTGTAAGCTTTTTTTGTCCTGCAAATTTTTCCTCTTGGAAACTCTTTTTCCTGTTCTTCAATCTCAAGTATTCTGTAAACTCTTCCTGCAAGCGATTTCACAAGAAATCTCAAATCTTCTATTAATTGCCTTGAAGTCGTGGTAAAACATACACTACCGTCTTTACCAACATAACCATCACTATCAATTAACCCTCTTAATAATTCAAGTCTGATCTCTTCAGAATTGTAAAGGTATTCCTTTGGAATAAACTTTGAATCAGCTTTTATTTTATCTAAACCATACTCTTTAATAAACACTCCTATTGTTGGAATACCAATATAAACAGATTTTCCAGAATTTTTGCCTTTTAACGGTTTATTTTTTCTATACGGTATTCTATTTAACACATCATCTAAATACTCATCTGGAATACATAATCTTACATATCCCTTATGTAAGGATCCATTTCCTATGTAATAACCTATAGTATATGGATCAATCTTTACTCCTTTATAAGGAAATTTTATCGGTTTTATTTTAGGCAATCTCCATTTATAAATAGTCTTCTTTCCTGTCTTTGAAGACTTACAATTAACTTCTCTTGTTATTCCTTCATCAAGTAATTCCTTAACAGTCTTTACAAGCTTCTTTCCTTTTTCATTCAAAACAACCCATAAATGGTCTTCCGTGCAATCAACAGTTGAGCCATCACTAAAATAAATACGATAGAGAGGTTCAGGCTTTGGTTGAGGATAAAAGCCCGTAATTTTAGTAAATGAGCCGTCTATAGTAGCTACTAAATCTCCAACCTTTAAATCTTTTATTTTCTTATATCCATCAATTGTAACAATTCTTGAGTATTCTGCTAAACAACGACCAGCTCCGCCGACTGTAACATCGCCGTGCGAATACGAAGGTATGCCAGATAACTCATCAGCAAGTTTCATAAAATATGCAACTACTTGAACAAGAGCTGGAGCAGTTAAAGAAGGCTGATAAAAACGATAAGCAGGAGAACTATCATATCCCAAATTGGAACTATCAAATATTTTCCATGGCAGAATTACTTTATCCTCATGAGGAGGAACTCTATCTATATTTCTTTCAACCATAGGACCTGAAGAAAGTGCCGCATTATTTATAATAGCTCTTGAAATTGCATTTACACCTTGCTGTAAATCAAAAATAACATCTATTAAAGAAAAACCCCAAAAACTATCAGGTATCTCAATAAAAGAAGCTTTATGATAAGGCTTTAAACCTAAAGGATCTGGATTTATTGTGGCTTTTAAAATAACACCATCACATACCCATACAGCTACTTCATAGTATTCATCTGGATCAACCTCAACTCCTATGTCAACTCCAGACATCGTAAGAAGCTCACCTTTTATAGAACCCCAGAATTCAATTACATCTATAAGGTTGTAATACTCAATCTTTTTACCTTCAAGACTAAATCTTTCACTCCTATTATTTTCACTTATACTGAAACCAGTATCCCCATAAAGACCTACAATATATTCTATATTAGCATCATCATAGCCTTCTATACCACGAAGATTTAATAAATCCTGTGGAGTTAAATGAAGAATTTCAATAACCCAATCAGAAAAATCAGAAACAGAAGGAGAAGGAAAAATATCAAAAGGAGAAACTCTGTTATAAGTAGGAACTATTTTTTCTACTACTTCTCTATTCTTTGAAAAAACTTTTTTCTTTCTTGGAACGCATGATTTTATTATAGCACAAGGAAATAAAGCTAAGTCTAATAAACATTCATCAAGAGCCTCGTAAAAACCTCCTTCAACAAATTGGTCATTAATTCTTTTCTTTTCTCTTTCAGCAAGTTCTTTTGAATATTCATATATTTTTTTTCTTGCTTTATCCTCTATATTTCTAATTGACATTTTTAAAGATGGTAAAACATCAGACATAGATATAGCACCGCCACTTAACTGCTGTAAAATTTGAACATTATTCATTGCTTCTCTTATTTGTTTAGACACTTCTTCTTTTAACATATCTTCTAAATCAGAACTTAATTCTGGAACAGGCGTAGGCTCTATATCAAAAGGAGGCTCTCCAGAAGAAAAGAAAATATCAGTAAGCCAAGCTTTCAAAGCTCTTGATTTTATATTACCAAGAGGAAGATAAATTTCAGAACCACCAATCTCTCTTATTGATTTTAATTTTTCAGGATCATACTTACACTTAAAAACATAAAGATTTCTTATCATTCTTTCTTCAATAGGAACTTTAGCCACTTTGGCTTTATTAAAACACTCCGTTATATGCTGAGCAAGAGTTGGTATTTCACGCTTTTCTTCCATTATGTAAATCCTCTATATTTTTCTTTTGTGTTACTATATCCACTTCCTTTTAAAATTATATTTCTATGACCATATCTCTTTATCCTATTTACATTAAGATTAGGAGAATATCCAAGACAAGCATACTGTAAAGCATCCGCTACATGAGAATATAAGTTCTTTTCAGGTAAATCAGAATATTTTTCAGAAGAAGTTCTTAATCTTGTAAACTTATATTCTGAAATCAAACCTTTTCTTAAAACAACACATTTAGGAGATAAAATAAAAGCTGGATTATTTCCATCAACAAATCTTGTTAAATAAAAATTGACTGCCATTATTCTATCCATAAGAGAGTTTGTATAAGCAGGATAAGCTCTAAGACCATGTTCTTTTAATACTGTAAAACAAGTTCTTTTATCTAATTGAGAGCGAGCTTTACCAGCAGGATCTCCTATAACTAAAACATCCATTCTAAAATAAGGAGGAGTATTCAGTTTTGGAAGAAGTCTTTCAGCTATAAAAGTTTCTATATCAGTAGGCTCTTCAGAGACTATTTCATCTATAACAAGAAGCTGTCCTTTTTCAGTTTGCTGAGTAAAAACACAAGCAGGATAAAGACCAAAGTCCATTCCAATAATAAGAGGTAAAGCTCTGATAGGTTTTAGTTCTTCTTTTGCACAATGAATACTATCTTTATAATTAGGAAACACAGGCTTTCCTGTTTTTACATAACCATACTCTCCATGAACATGAACTCTAATCCAATCTTCATCTTGACCTATGCAAAGCTCTTCATAATAGTTGGGAGGAAGATTATGTATATTTTCAGCCTCAGGAGATAATCCTGAGGGCTGGTGAAAAACTTCAAATAGTTCAGCAACCTTTGGATCTTCATTGGGCATCTCCTCAAACTGTTTGTAAAGCCAATGCTCCGTATCAGGAGGGTTACTATCTATTATTATATAAGAATAAGTAACCCCACCATCAATCCTTGAAGGATAACGACCTATTCTTCCACGAAGCATTCTAAAAATATCTTCTCTGATTTCCCTCCCTTCATTCATCCATGCACCAGAAAGTTCAAGAGATAAAAGGTCTCTAACCTGATCTGGATCATCCAAAGCTCTTAATAACCACTCACTCTCAACTATAGTTCCATCATCCAATTTAAACTTGAAAAAATAAGTAAATTGACTTTCCTTCCAAGTATAAAGAACAGGAGGTATCCAGCTATCTATTGTTTTTTTAGTTGTATCTCTCAACTGTTTTACAGTATTTCTTATGATAGCATAACGAGTTTTTCTAATACCTTCAGAATTAGGCTTCTGATCTATCATTGAATAAAAAAGATGCATTACACAACCAGATGACTTGCCAGAGTTTCCAGTAATATAAATAACTCCTTTTTGACGGACTACAAAAAAAGTAGTAGGTAAAACAAAACAATATTTAAATTCATTCGTCTTTGCTTTTTCAATATAGATATTAGAATTTCTTCCTTCAATTTTAGGATATATTTTTCCTCCAGAGATATAAATATGATAAGTGCCTTTCCAATTTTCTTTATCTGGATAACTTCTCCTATTAATATAAGCTCTTCTTCCAGTAGCATGTGCGGCAAACTGAATAAATTCAGCATTTTCTTTTATAGAAGTAAAATATCTTCTATCATTCCCTCCATAAAAACCTCCATCCCAATAAATCATTTCATCAATAATAACTTCAAGAGAAGAACTATCTAAACCATACCATTCTTTTGGAAAAACTTTATAAAATTCATCAAAATAAAAAGTAAATATTTCTTCAGTTGGTCTATTTTTACATTTTGAAATTTTGTAATCAATCCCAAGTTTTTGTAAAAGCCATTTTAAACGCTCTTTTTTTCTCTCTTTTCTAAGACTTACTTTTATTTGCTTACTATTTTTTGGTTTATGTCCATCAGCAGAAAGGGCTACTAATAATCTCAATCTAAACTCATCAATTTTTTTACCTTTTTTTGTAAATGAATTAGGTATATACTTTCTGTTAGGTGCTAAAGCAATCTCATAAGCAGGTAATACTTTAAATTTTCCATTATAATCATAAAAAGGAACTCTATGTTCTGGAGACATTTTCATATATAAATACTTACTACATTCAAAATTTATCCAATAATCTGCCGGTTTAACTATGTAATCAATAGGTTCTATAAAGGAGATTTCTCCAGTATCCTGATGCCATTGAGCTACTAAATCTCCTTCTTTATAATCTGATATTTTCTTCCAACCTGTAGGAGTAAGAAATTCAGTATCCTCAGGTAAAGGACCAAAAGGGCCCACGATGAATTTATACCTTTTCCTTGAATTAAGAAAGGCTTTTACTGTAGGAACATCATCTAAGTTGTAATTGATAATATATCCACTCATTTTAAAAAATTATATCATAAAAAGACAAAAATAAAAGCGATTTTATTTTAAAATTTAAACAAAAAAGGAAGACAAGGCGAGCGAAACAAGTTGAGAAAAAATAAATTTTTATTGATCCTTCTGTATCAACTGCTTATGAAAAGAATTCAACTACTTTAGCAATAAAAATTGGTAAAGGAGCTTGAATTCTTTTTTATCCGAATTTATGAGGAAAAAAAAGAAGATTTTTTGTCTAATAAAAATACTGTGTATTTTTGTTAGACCATATATTAATGTATAATTTAATATTGTTATATCTCTATATATTAAGATGGGTAGACAAAAACACACGGGTAATCTTATAAGGTTCTTCCAAAATACAACGCAGAGTAGCAGTTTTACACAAGAGTTAATTGAAAAAAATTGACAAAACTATTGACAAAAACAGTTTTTGTGGTATAATGAATAAAAAATATTAGGAGGGAATTATGAGAGAAAAAAGAATTAAAATTATTTTTGGGGATGAAGAAAAAGAGCTTCCTTTTAGAGGAGAGTTTTTTAAACAATTATTAAAGTTATACAAACTATTTACTATGGCTATGGAAATGGATGGAGTTCCTTTTGAAGGAGTGGTGAAAGTTAAGAATGAATTAGATTTAATTCCTCTTGCTTTAAATATGTTATTTTCAGAAATGTTAGTAAAAGTATGGTCTGCTTACATTGAAGGTCTTATTACTGAAAAAGAAATTCCAAAAGATTTACTTGATTTAGTAACATGCGTAAAAGAAGCTAAAGAACAATCAAAATAGGAGGGATTATGGATTCTATTTATATTCCAAGAAATATCACTCTAATATTAAGAGATATTTATGAAGCTAAAAAATGTAAATTTACAGCTCATATAATAAAACTAATAAAAATATTTTGTTATGCTTTATCTGTATGGAAAGGGCAACCTATTATTAAAGTTTTTATGGAAAATATAGATTATAAAGAATGTCAATCGTATAGGTATAGAATGCATAATCTTAAGACATTTTTGAATACAAATTCTGAGATTGAAAAGGTTTTACAAAATTATTTTTATATTGAATTTGGACATGGTTGTGCTTTTGTTCATTTGAATGTTAATAAAAAAGACTTTTACTCTGGTGGAAAATACCCCATTGCTTTTGAAGATTTTAAAAAAATAAAAAATTTTTATGATTTATTAAAAGCATTTACTATTTCAAAAAAAGATGTATTTAATGTTTTAAGGCAAATAGGAGTGAATTATTCTGATAAAAGTATTTATACTATTTTCAGTAGAATAAATAAATCTCCTATCAAATTTAGACCTTATATATTCAAAGCTCCTACTCCTATATTTAGCAAAATTGCTTCTAATGTTAAATATATCTCTTTTATAAAAGAGAAAAAATCTATTACGAAACTTTTATTATACATAATACATCTAAAATATAAGAATAAGCTGAGTAAAAAATATTTTACAGATAAAGAAATCAATTTAATTAAAGCTTTTTGTGAAAAGAAATTAATTTTGCTTGATGGACATATACAGTTTTTACCTCCTTTTTTTATTAAAGTGTCTGAGCATGTTTTATCATATTGGAATTCAAAACTTTTAATGGAAGATTTCGTTTACATTGAAATCAGTAGGGGGGAGTCTTAAAATGAAATCGTTTTTATTTTTAAAATGTTTGTTGTATAACAGTCAAACTTCTAACAAAAATACACTTTAAAGGAGGTTTTGAAATGAAAGATGAAGCCTGTAATCAGATATTAGCAGAGGATATAGTTATAGAGAAAAGACATTCAGATATAGGTTTAGTTTATAGAGGAAAAATTTCAGTAAGTTATTCCAATTGTATATCTCATACTCTTGTAGAAATGGCTGTCCATAGAGGAGAAATTAAAGATATAGAAAGTGAAATAAAAAAAGAGATAATCAATGCTATTCTTTATAAAATATATGGAGATATTTCATATCGTATTAAACAAATACTGGTAGATTGTAAAACTTATGATGAAATTGTAAGAGAATTATTAGATATGTTAAATTCTTTAATGTATGGAAAACCTGTAAAAAAGTAAGGTTATTCAATAAGGAGGGGATTATGTTTAATTCAAGAATAAAAGAAGATTATTACAAAAAGATTGCTTTAGAAGTTGCTAATTTAGTTATAGAGAAACAAAAAGCCTATGGGGATAGTTTTGGAAAAAGCGGTGATATTTTAAGAATTTTATATCCAAATGGAATTAATCCTGATCAGTATGATGATATGTTAACTATTGTAAGGATAATAGATAAACTGTTTAGAATAGCTAATGATAAAAAAGCTTTTGGAGAAAATCCTTATAAAGATATAAATGGATATTCTTTATTAGCTTTAGTAAGAGATGTTCTAAAAGAAAATGGAAATTTAGAGGAGTAAATATGGCAAATTCAAACTATAAATATCACGAGTATGATATAAGAAATCAGTTTAGAGAAGCTGGATTTAAGTGTGAGCGAGTTCCTTGTTCTGGAAGTGCAAGGGGTTTTAAAGGAGATTTAGTTTTAAAAGTATTTGATATAAACCTATTAATTGATGTTGCTTACAGAAGTAAGAAAAGAGCTTATCCAAAGATCTTATTTAGTGAAATAAACAAGCAAAATTTTTTATGTTTGAACAATGAAGTTTATCTAATGAATTTAAATACTTTTATTTCTTGGTTAAAAGGAGATTATGATTATGTAATAGAAACAATTTATTTGGGATGTTTTTCTTTAGAAAAATTAAATCAAGTATTAAAAAATAAAATTGTCAAATATGATTTAGCTGTTTTTAAAACTAATGTATCTAAAAGAAAATGTATTAGGAATGTTTGTATTAGAAAAGAAAGATTTGAAGAATTAATACAAGAAATAGGAGGTTATTATGAACGGACATCTAAAGATTGATGACTCAAGATGTATTAGATGCTTCTCCTGTGTAGATAGTTGTGAAGGGGCTTTAAAAATAGAAAATTTGCATGAACCTCCAATTTGGAATGAAGAAGAATGTATTTTTTGTTTCAGGTGTATAGATGTTTGTCAGAACGAAGCAATAAGTTTTGATAATTAAAAGGAGGTGTTAAAATGAAGCCACAAACTTGTAAGAAATGTGGAAGAATACAATTTGTATCGTGGATAGATAGTGATAAATTATGGGAAGAGTTTTGTGAAAGAATTGGTTGGAATGGAAATAATACAATATGTTTGGAATGCTTTGCTCAATTAGTTGGTTTTGTTGATTTAACAGAATATGGTTATATAGATAATGTAGTTTATACTGTCAAATTATGGGATAAACGGAGGTAAAAATGTATTTAAATTGGTGGCAAATTTACTTATGGTTAAAGTTAGATACTATGCAAGATTTTTGTTTTTGTTTTCCTGTTTTTGTAGTTGTGTTTATATGTATATATGTCTTCATATTTGGAAATCTTTTGGAAGATACTAATAGAGTTTTAAAGTTTTTTAAGAGTAAATTATTAAAAATTTTGATATTTCTATCAATTATATTTCTTATTTTAGGTGGCTTTTTACCTTCTTCTAAACAATTTGCTCTTATTTATGTTCTACCAAAAATAGTAAATAGCAAAACTGTTCAGGAAATCTTTAATGATACAGATGAAACTATGACTTTATTATTAAAATATGCAAAAGAAGAATTAAGAGATAAATTAAAAGAAAACAAAAGTAAAATAAAAAAGAGGTAAGAGAAATGATACCATATCTTAAAGTTATTTGGTGTATTAGTTCAATTGTAGTTTTTATTGTCTTATCAATTTTTGTTATTAAAGAATTTAAAAGAGACTTACAGTTTCACGGTCATATAACTCTTGGTGATATTGTAGGTGCTTTATTAGTAATTTCTATTACATCAGTATTTTGGTTTTTTGTGCCTTTTGTGATAGCCTTTGCATTTATACTTGGACCTATATTAAAAGTAGTTGAGAAAATAGGAAATATTTGTGTAATTAAGAAAAAATAACAAGGAGGTCTACTATGATAATTGTTTTTATTACACCTTTTGGAAAACTTGGTATGGGTAAATTAAATAAAGAGAAAGGTATTATAGAAAATTGTGTAGGAATAATAAGTTCTATGACACCAAATAAAGGAGTTCAAATAAACATAGTTCCTTTCTTTGAACCTTTTTCAAATGAACATCCTTCAATAGAATTAAGTAAAGTTTTTGCTTATTCAAAAGTAAAGCCTGACTTTGAGAAAGTTTATATAGAAGTCACTACTAATTTAAAAATAACTACTTCTGAAAAAGAAGCTGAAAAGTTTGCTAATGATATAATGAGGTTTAAAACCAAAAATCCTAAATTGAAATAAGGAAGTAAAATATGATTGAAAGTAGATATTATGGTTATTTAATAGATGAAGAAAAGTTATTAAAGCTTCCAGAATTACTGCCAACGATTGAAGTTCCTATTAGGAAGAATTTTAATTTTAAGCGTGAAATCTACCATTTATTAGGTGATTCAAATGTAAAAGTATTACGTATATCAGCTGAAATTGGCTTATATGGTAAATGTAATAACAGATTTTTTTATTTTTCTAACGAAAAAGACATGAAAAGACTTATTAAAGATATTTGTTATTTGATTATTGAAAAAGAATATTCTAATAAAGAAATCAAATTTAAAAGTTAGAAATAAATTATAAGGAGGTAAACTATGAATAGGGTTTACAAAGGAGAATATCTTCTTGAAACAATGTCTGATTTTCGCCTTGATGTAAAAAGATGGGACAGTAATAGAGGCTGTTATAATCATTTATTTACTATTAAAGGTTTAGAAGATTTAAAGCCAAAACATAAAGAAATTTTATTGAAGAAAATAAAAGAGTTTTATGAAGAAATTAATAACTGTTGAAGGAGGATGTAATGGTTAATTATGCCTTTTTTTATAGATTATGATTTGGAATTAGAAAACAAGGAGGAGTAAAATGTTTAATCCAAGAAAAGAAGTTCCAAGTTTAGAATTATGTAAAAAATTAAAAGAAATCAGTTATCCACAAGATAAATATGGTTTTTACTGGGTGAGATTAAAAGGAAGTTTAGTAAATGAAAATGAATGGGATTTAATTTATTGGAATGAGGAACATATAAGATGGGATGAAAGAGGAAAATATATTTTATTAGGTGGTTGTGATTGTTGTGCTGACTATCTTGATATTATAGAGAAAATCAAAGCTCCTACTGTAAGAGAACTAATTGAAATATTACCAGATAAGATTGAGTTTGATAAAAAAGATTACTATTTATGTATGACTAAAGATTGTATAGGTTACAATAGAATTATTGTTGGGGATTTAGGTGCTATTGATATGTTTTGTAATGAGAAAGATATAGCTAATAGAATTGCTAAAGCTTTAATCTGGTTAGCAGAGAATGGTTATGTTAATTTCTCTAAAAACAAATTAAATTAATGAGGAGGAATAAAAAATGGAAGCCACTCTTATTTTTGAAAAGCATAATCAAATAAAAAATACTAATAATATTGAATATGTTTGCCTATTTGAAACTCTTGATAACGCCTCTCGTTTTAGAAATAAAATTCCTTCTCTTCTTACTAAAAAATACCCTCATATATCTTTTAAATTTATTAATATAGAAAAGATAAGGAGAAAATCAGGCAAGGCCTTTATTCTTGTTTATGCTGTTTATAAAAACAATACTTCAAAATAAAATCAATTTTATTTTCACAACCTCTTGACAAATTGAAAAACCGCCTTATAATTGGAAGATATATCTTCCATTAGGAAATAAATATCTTCCAGTTATAAGGTTGCCTCTCTTTCTTTTAAATAAAATCTCCAAGCGAAACGCCTCAAATAAAAAGATCTTTTATCTAAAATTCCTAATACTATATATATAAAACTTTTATTAATCAGTCTGGTAATTATACTATCTATATAACATACACTACTAAACATTTCTTTTGCCTCTTCTAATTATGATATTTATACAACAACTATCAATAAATGTTTACCATTTTACTAAACATTTATTTTACCTCTTCTAATTATGAGGGTGGGAAAGACAAACCACATATAGCAATATATAAATACCCCCGTGTGTCCACCTGGGGTGTCCTATATATACAATATGTAAGCACAAAAAAAGACAAAAAAATAAACCCGCAAGGCTTAATACCTTGCGGGTTCTAACCCTGATAAATAAGGGATTGCGACTATATCCAATCCTGGAGCTCAACTCGCTCCCAGGATTGGATTTCTTCTTCCAACCTCTTCAAATTTTCTTCTTTTTTCTTTTTCCTTTCTACAACCTCTTTAATAAACTCAGATAAC
>JAMOOQ010000021.1 GCA_027100635.1 Campylobacteraceae bacterium
TCGCAAAAATATGAAGAAAAATAACCTAACTTTTCCAAATCAGAAGGGAAAACCAATATCAAATCCTACTATGAGATGGGTTTTTCAATATTTTTTCTCTGTGGTTTTAATTTTATTTGAAGGAGGGACTCAATTGGATTATTTTAATGAAAATCATGAGATTATTTTGGAGTGCTTAGGGGATGATTATGAAGAGTTTTATGATTAGTTGTTTTATATTAGTTTAAGTTTAGAGGGGTGATGAATGTCGGTTGATATATTCTTTTTATTAAATTAGAAGTAACACCTATGTATAGGGTTGTGTTTGATTTATTTGTTAGTATGTAGATATAATTCATTTTTTTCCTTTTATGGTATAGATTCTGAATCAAGTTCAGAATGACAAACAACCATTATTACAGTAATGACACATTCCGTATTAAAGTCTGTCATTCCGTGTGTTTGTTGTTTCTGTTTGTCTGTTCTGTCATTCTATGTCTGTCAGTCATTCTATGCTGTTTCTGTCTGTCTGTTCTGTCATTCTGTGTTGTTTCTGTCATTCCGTGCTTGACACGGAATCTCTCATCTCAGTTTCAGTTATGCATTTTACATCAAGTGTTTTAGCCTTATCAAGCTTACTCCCTGCACTCTCACCATAAATCAAATAATCAGTTTTTTTAGAAACAGCACTTCCCACAGTTGCCCCAAGTCCCTCTAATAGTTTTTTGATTTCACCTCTACTTTGGCTCATTGTTCCAGTTAAGACCACCTTTTTACCGTTAAATAGACTCTCTTTTATCTCTTCTTTTTCTATGATAACTGGATTTATAATATCCATAAGTTCTTGTACTTTTTTACTATTTACTCTTATAAATTCTACAAATGATTCTGCTATCTGTTCACCAATTCCATCAATCTCTAATAAATTATCTTTTGAAATTTCAAAAAACTTTAATCCAAACCTATCACAAATCTTTTTACTAGCAGTCTCTCCAATATGTTCTGCACCTAAAGAACGCAAAAATCTCCACGCTTCTACACCTTTGCTATTCTCTATTGATTTAATTAAATTATCCACTCTCTTATCTTTAAAGCCGTCTAATTTTAAGACCTCATCTCTATTAATATTATACAAATCAGAAATTTGAACCACAATAGAGTTATCATAAAGAGTTTTTACAATAGATTCACCCAATCCATCAATATTCATACACCCTTTAGATGCAAAATATTTAATATTATTAATCACCCTCGCACTACAATTTAGATTTTGACACTTTAATAAAATACCCTCATCAAGTAATTCTTTACCACAATTTGGACATTTTGTAACTCTTTTAATCTCAATTTCACTTCCATCTCTTCTATCTTTTAAAACTTTTGTAATTTTGGGAATAACATCGCCTGAACGGATAATAATCACACTATCACCTACTCGTAAATCTTTTCGCTCTATCTCATCAAAATTATGAAGTGTAGCACGATTAACTACAGCTCCATCAATATCTACAGCCTCCACCTCAGCCACAGGAGTAACCACTCCTGTTCGTCCAACTTGCAAAGTTATAGTTTTGATTTTAGTTACTTTCTCTACTGCTGGAAACTTATATGCCACCATCCATCTAGGGTATTTATTGGTATATCCAAGCTCCTCTTGAAGTTCTACATTCTCAACTTTTATAACCATTCCATCCATCATCATAGCAATATCATCTCTTGAAGCTATTAAGTATCTATAATACTCCTCAATTTCATCTATAATAAACTTATCGGATGTGATGGCTTTAGCCTCACTAACATCACCAGTTCCAAGAATCTCTTTAGTCGTTGGTGAAGCTAAAAATCCAAGCATTGTGATAAACTTCATCTTATCACTTAAATTCTCATTTTCTAAAGAATTTTCACCCAATCCCCAAGGATAAAAAACAAGCTTTCGTTTAGCAGTCTCTTTTGGGTCAAGTTGCCTTAAACTACCTGATGAAGCATTTCTAGGATTTGCAAAAGCCTCTTTACCACTTGCCACTCTATCCTTATTAACTCCATTAAAATCATCTTTACGAATTACAACCTCACCACGAATTTCAATAGTTTCTTTATATTCAATAGACAAAGGGATTGAGTGCATAGTTTTGATATTATGAGTTACATCCTCGCCAATCTTTCCATCACCTCTTGTGGTAGCTTTGATAAGATTACCATCTTGATAAAGAAGATTCATACTAGCCCCATCAAACTTTGGTTCACAAAAAAGCTTTGGCAATTTAATAGTAGTTTTTTTAAGCCTATCAATCCATTTCACAAGCTCATCACTATCAAAAATATCTTCCATACTCCACATTGGTTTTATATGAGAAGATTTAGAAAATCCATCTATTACTGTACCACCAATTCGTTGAGTAGGAGAATCCAAAAGCTTATGTTCTGGATTATTCTCTTCATACTCTAAAACTTTATGATAAAGCGTATCATACTCCTCATCTGTTGCGATTGGATTATCATCTACATAATAGGCTTTTGCCCAACTTATTAATTTTTTTGTATTATTTTTATATTGTGTTTTTGTCATTTATATAAATATCCTCCAGTATGTAAGTGCTATAAAAAATGTAATTGCTATTCCAATAATATTCAAAAAGAATCCTCTTTTTATCATCTGAGTAGTTTTTACATGCCCAGTAGACATTGCTATTGCATTTGGTGCTGTGGCAATTGGAAGCATAAATGCATAACTAGCCGATATTGCAACAATAAGCATAAATAGTGTTGGGTCAAGATTACTTTGAATAGCAAACGGATATATTATCGGTATCATTATAGATGTAAGTGCTGTGTTACTTGTAAGTTCTGTAGCAAAAACTACACCTGAACCAATAATAAACATCAATACAATTGGAGGAAGATGATTAAAGCTGACTAAAATATTTGCTATCTCTGTGGCTAATCCAGTTTTTTGAAATGCCATTGCAATAGAAAATCCTGCACCAAATAAAAATATAATTGCAAAAGGTATTTTAGCAAAATCCTCTTTCCAGTCAAGTAAATCAACTTTTGGTAAAAATAGGAAAAGACCAAATGCCAAAAGTGTTAATTTCTCATCTATTGAAACATCAAAAAAGTTTTTTAAGATAGGGTTTAGTGCCAAAAGAAGAGCTAAAGATGATAACATCCATACAAGTTTTTTTTGATTTAAAGTTAATGGTTTCTTAGTCATATCAATTTCTACTAATGAAAAATCCTTTTTTTTAAAGCCAAATAATAAAATTTCACAAGCTGTTATCATCATAACAATAGCTAATGGTAACATCATCATTGTCCAAGTTGCAAACTGGATAGGTTCTAGTGCATTAGATTCCAAAAAATCCATTAAAATAAGATTTGGTGGTGTACCAATAGGGGTTATAATTCCACCAATTAATGATGCATAAGCAACTCCCACTATTAACCTAAATTTAAAATCTATATTATTAGTTAAAAATCCTGCAATTGGAATCATTAAAAGAGCAGTTGTAGTATCTGATAAAATAGAACTAAGAATTCCAGCTGTGAGCATTAAAGAGAGCAATATTCCACGTGGAGTACTTGGGAAAATAGAGATTAAAAATGTGGCTAATCTTTTATGTAAACCTGATTTTTCTGTTGCAATTGCCAATAAAAATCCACCCATAAAAAGAAAAATTGTTGTTTTAGAGTAATTAGTAACCACATCTTTAGATTCAACGAGTCCAAAAATTGGGAATAATAAAATTGGTAATAATGATACAACCCCCATATGAAATCCATTATTTGTCCATAAAGTTACCAAAAAAGCGATCACCCCGATAAGTTTTGACTGTGTATCGTTAAAAAAGCTAAGAGTTAATATATAAAAAAAGCCACCTATTATAAAAGCTATAATTATTAATCTATAACTATCCCAAAAAGATTTTACTTTACCCATTTTTTCTCCTAAATTTGTTAATTAATATTACCAATATTTAAATTAAAGGGTAACTACAAGGGATTGCCCCTACCGTACCGTTTTGTAGGGTATCCCCTTGTGGGTACCCTAAATTTTACTCTATTTTAAATATTTTTGATTATATCATTTTTATATAAATTTGATATAATATATTACTTTTAAACTAAAGGGATAAAATGACAAACCAACAATTGATGGATGAGGATTTGAAATATATATTTCATCCATGTTCTCAAATGAAAGACCATGAAAAATTACCACTTATTCCAATAAAAAAAGGTAAAGGTTCTCATATTACAGATTTTGAGGATAATAGTTATCTTGATTGTATTAGTTCTTGGTGGGTTAATCTGTTTGGACATAGTAATGATTATATTAACAGTAAAATAAGAGATCAAATTGAGGAGTTAGAGCATGTTATTTTTGCAGGTTTTACTCATAAACCAGCAATAGATTTAGCTTCAAGACTTGTTAAAATTACACCAAAATATTTGGATAAGGTATTTTTTGCTGATAATGGTTCTAGTGCCGTTGAGATAGCTCTAAAAATGAGTTTTCAATATTTTGCAAATAGAGGTGAAAGACGAACAATTTTTGTATCACTTCAAAACTCATATCATGGTGAAACTATGGGTGCATTGGCAGTAAGTGATACAGGGCTTTATAAAGATATTTATACAGATATTTTAATAAAAACAGTTCAAGCTAAAAGTCCTGCGTTAGTTAGTGAAGATGAAGCAATTGAGGATATGAAAAGCATATTAAAAGAACATAGATATAAGATTTCATCTGTGATTATAGAGCCTTTAGTTCAGTGTGCTGGGTCTATGAAGATGTATAATCCATCATATTTAAAAAGATTAAGAACTTTGTGTGATGAAGAGGGAATATTTTTGATTGCTGATGAGATTGCCGTTGGATTTGGACGAACTGGGACAATGTTTGCAGTTGATCAAGCTGGGATTAGTCCTGATTTTATGTGTTTGTCAAAAGGTTTAACAGGGGGATATATGCCTCTTTCTGTTGTTATGATGACGGATGAGATATATGATGCTTTTTATTGTGATTATAATGAGGGGAGATCATTTTTAGATTCCCATAGCTACACTGGAAATACAATTGCTTGTGCTGTAGCAAATGCAGTTTTAGACATATTTGAAAAAGATAATATTATAGAAAAAAATCTTAAAAAAATAGAATTAATTAGAAAAAAAACAGATAAGTTTAGAGAGTTAGAAAATGTATTAGAGGTAAGACAAACAGGGATGATATGTGCAATTGAGCTTAAGGGATATGATACTAAAGAACGGATTGGATTAAAAATTTTTCAAGAAGCATTAAAAGAAGGGGTGTATATTAGACCTCTAGGAAATGTGATATATTTTATGCCACCTTATTGTTTTACAAAAAAAGAGATTAAGCAAATGATAGATATAACTTATTTAGTGGTTCAAGGCTTATTAAAATGAGGCAATTATCAAAAGAGGATGTTGTTAAGTTTTTAAATCAAAAAAAGATTATTTTTTCAAAAGTTAAAGATAAAAATAGTTTAATAAGTGATTTAGAGAGTGTTGCAATAGATATAACAATTGCTGATGAATGTAGAATATGGTTATATAATGATGATAAAAAAGAGTTTATATCAAATGGCTTAAATTTATCAAGAAAAGATTATAGTAACTTAGTGATTCAATCATATAATACTAAAAGTAGATTAATTATAAACTCTATTAATGATAAACCTATATATCAAGGCTCTTTAAATAATAGGGATATGGAATCTATTAAAGATGTAATGATTTATCCTATTATTGGAAATGATGATAAAATTATAGCTATTGTACAATTAAGTATCTATCAAAATGTTCTTTACCAGTTTATAAAAGAAGACTTTCTTTATCTTGAACTTTTTGCAGAATTTTTTCTTTATTGTTTTAAAGATGAAAAAGTAATTTTACAAGATATGGAAGATTTACTACAGATAAAAATAAGAGAACTACAAGAGTTTAACTCTAAGAAAACTACATCTCTAAAACCGAATACAAAATATTTTGAAGATATAATAGTAGAATTACATGATCCATTAAATAGAGTTTTAGGTGAAAAAAGGGTAAATCAACTAAAAGATGATACACAAAAATCTCAACAAAAAATTGAATCTCAAAATAGATATTTTGCAGAGATGGTTCATGAACTTAGAACTCCATTGAATGCTATTTTAGGATTTGCAGAGCTTTTAAAATCTGATGAAAAAAATAATGAAAAGATTGATTATCTATCTACTATCTTAAGTGGTGGAGATGGTATGCTAGAGATTATTAATGATATTTTGGACTCCTCTAAAGCAGATAATGAGGATATTGAGTATTCAGAGTTCTCTCCTATTGATGAATTTGAACTTATGTCTAATCTATTTACTTCAAGAATGCACAAAAAACATATAGATTTTAATATTTTTATTGACCCTTTATTACCTTCTATGATTAAAGCAGATAAACGAAAAATAAAACAGATACTTACAAATATAATTGGTAATGCTATTAAATTTACACCTTATAATGGCTCTATATATTTAAATATTCTTTTTAATCAAGAGAGTAATAAAATTAATTTTTCTGTAAAAGATAGTGGTATAGGGATAGATGAAGATAGACAAAAAGCAATATTTGATCCATTTGAACAAGAGACAAAAGATACATCTAATGAATTTGGTGGAACAGGATTGGGACTAAATATATCTCAAAAATTTGTATCTATTTTGGGTGGTGAACTTAAGGTAAAAAGTAAAAAAGGTGAAGGTGCAGAGTTTTATTTCTCTTTAGATTATATTAAATTAGATTCAAATGATAAGCAGTTTTTTGATTTTGAGAGTATCAAAAAAATAAAGCTTGGCATTTTCTTATCTAAAAACTACTCTAACTTATTTAGACTATTAAAAAGATATTATGAAAGATTAAATATTAATAGTGTAGAGGTCTATTCTGATGCAAAAGATATACCAAAAGATATTGAAAGTTTAATATGTTCTATTGATAATTTTAATAAGATAAATATTAAGAATTTTGATTTAAATAAAATAAATATTATTATCTTTAGAAAAAACTTTTTAGAAAATATAGAGATATATGATAAAAATATTAAACTTTTAACTTTGCCATTAAGTATAAAAAAGTTTTATAACTCTATCTTAAATAAAAGTAGTTTAAATAATATCACAGAAGTTCAACAGCTTAATAAACTTGTGGCAGTTATTGATGATAATGATTTAAATGTAAAATATTTAAAACTTATATTGGAAAGATTAGGTGCAACTGTAATAGTTGGATATGATGGGGAAGATGCGGTTAACTTATATAATAATACAAAAGATAATATAGATATATTTTTTATTGATGAGTTTATGCAAAAGATGAATGGAACAGAAGCAGTACAAGAGATAATTAAATTATCAAAAAATCTAAATAGAACTCTACCCCCATTTATTGGGATTAGTGGATCTACTACAATTGACGAGATAGAAAGAATGAAAAAAGGTGGATTTAACTATATAATGTCAAAGCCATTTTCTTATGAAAGTATTAAAAAGCACTATTATGATTTATAGTTATTCCAACAATTAGGGTACCCACAAGGGGATACCCCTACAAAATAATACGGTACGACGGGCAATCCTTTATGGTTGCCCTTTATTTTAATCCATATTAATTTCTGAAATAACCTTAATTATCTCTTTTTTATTAATAGGTTTATATAATACTTTTGTTGCACCAGATAGTAATATCTTTTCTCTTATCTCTTTTGAAGTATCACTAGTAAGAGAGAATATTGGTATCTTTTGAAGATTTTTCTTCTTTTCTATTTCTCTAATTTTAGCAATAGCTTGATGACCATTCATCCCTCCATGCATAATTTCATCTATAAATATAATATCAATATTTTTATGTTTAAATCTCTCAATTGCCTCAATACCACTAAAAACTGTTATTAAATTGCAATCAAAATATTTTAATACCGTTTTTAAATATTTTAATATGATAATATCATCATCAACAGCAAGAATATTTAATTTATTATCAGTTGTTTTTTTTTAAGATATTTTTATTATCAGAATTAGATACAATACTATTTTTAATTAAGAGAGATATTCTATCAATATTTTTAATATCTTTTTCTTCAAATTTTTTATGATTAGTTTTTTTTGTAGCTACCCATATAATAGCTACTATATGATTAAGGTTATCAAGAATAGGAATTACTGATACATCATTAAGAGAATTAGAATTTATTAAATTATCAATATCACTATTATATAAAAAACTTCTTTGTATATTTTTAATAATATGTGGTTTTTTTGTATAATAACATTCTAATATGATACTTTGGATATTATCCTCTTCTGGAGTAATTGATATTTTTGTTTTTTTAGAGGCAATAGTAAACTCTTTTTTTTCTGAGTCTACTATTATTATAAAAGCATTTTTGGAAGATGTAATTTTTTTTATACTCTCCTCATATCCCAAAATTCTTTTATAAAAGTACACATCATCTTTTACTTCTTCTTTGTTTTTATAGTTCATTTTTATATTTTACTATTACAAATATTATTTAAGAGCCTCTTCAAAAGCTTCTATACTTCTAGGAATAGCAATACTTACAAGAAGTCCCAATTGAACCTTTGTAGTATCAATCAACATTCCCCATCTAAAATTACCTAAAGGTATAACAATAATCATCTTATCCCCTTCTACGTTCATTAAATAATATTTATCTAAATTAGGAAAACCAGCACCTCTTAAAGTTTTCATAATATTTGTAGTTAGCATATTAAATAATGCACTAGCTTTTGGATTAGTATTATATCCAGCTACACTCATCCCCTCTTTTACAGTAAAAATATCACTAGAAAGAAGCCCATCACCTAAATCTTCTCTAAGTATTGCAATTGCATGATTTAATTTTTGTACATTCATCTTTAATTCCTCTTTTTTTTATTATATCGCATTTATTATAAGAAAAAAGGTAATTTACTTTCTTGAGCTATCTATAGTAATTATAGTGTGTACATTTCCTCTTGGATTAAAATCTGCTGTTAGTTTTATCCATTTAGGTTTTAATCCTTTGTTTAACGCATCATAAATTTCATTTGTTGAATCTTCATGAGAGATATGTTTATTTATAAAACTATTAATATATAATTTGAGAGCTTTAAGTTCTATCACCTTCTTATTGGGGATATATGATATTTTAATAGTCGCAAAATCAGGATAACCTGAACGAGGACACATACATATAAATTCAGGTAGAGTTATATCAATAGTATAATTTTTTTTATGATTATTTTTCCAATAATTATCTTTTGATGTTATATTAAAGTCTATAATCTCTTGTGTTCCGTATTTCATTCGCTATCCTTTTGAGTGTGAGTGTGAGTTATAATTAATTGGTTTATATTTATTGGTTTAGAGATACCAAAACCTTGCAGATAGTTAATGCCTAAATTTGTTAGTTTATCTTTTTGTTCATCCTTATCTACCCATTTAGCAATAGTTATAATATTAAGTTTTTTACCCATTTTAATAAAAGAGTTAAGAAGCATAAGGTTGTTAGAATCATCTATATTAGTGGTAAAATCTCTATCAAATTGAATCATATCAAACTTAAAATATTTAATATAATCAAGAGAAGAGTTAGAAGTACCAAAATTATCAATACAGATACGAATTCCAGTTGAGCGAATATCATTTAAAGTATTAAGATAACTATTTAAATTATGATATGTATTTTGTTCGTATATCTCTATAATAAAGCGTGATGGTTCTATATCAGCTAACTCTATAATATCAAGTGTCTTCTGCAAAAAAAGTTTATTTCTAAGCGAATAAGGTGATAGATTGAAGCTAAGGGATATATTATCATCTATTTGAGATATAGTTTTTACAATTTGTTTTACAATTAGCATATCATAAGTTTGACCAAAGCCAAGGCGATTAATAATTGGTAGATATGTACGAGGTAAAATTTCACCAATTGTAGTTTTAAGTTTAACCGATATTGTGTATATATCTATTTTATTTGTTTTAGTATTTTGCAAAGGTCTAAATGTAAAGATAATAGAATCTTGAGTAAGAGCTGATGTTATGGCATTTTCTAGCTGTTGTTCTTTTTTAGAATCTTTAAGAATTGTCTTTTTTGCTTTAGTTTTCTTTACATTACAATTATCCCTATCAATAGAGTTATGCAATCTTAATATGCTCTTTTCTATATTGTCATTGTTATTAATTAAAATAGAAAAATAGTAATCTAACTCTATCTTTTGAATCTCTTTATAATTTTGTATAAAGTTTGTTAGTATATGTTCCACATCTTGACTATCTTTATCAAGTGCCAATAAAAACTCTGAACTGCTATATCTACCTATAATAGTATTAGATAGATTATGTTGTTCTAAAAAAATATCAAGACTTTGGATAATATTTTGCAAAAGTTTATTTGTAGCCTTAGTTCCATAGTTATTATTTATGGTATTAAGATTTTTTATTGCAAGGATAGAGATTGTCTTTGGTTTATGTTTTTTAACCGCCTCAATAAAAGCATTAGGGGTAAAACCATCTGTTTCATTATCTAGCAATGTCCCTTTCGTTGCAAGTTCTAGCATAAAGTATATAAAATATATGGTAGTAAATACAATTCCAGCCATGATTAAGCTTTCTCTAATAGATACATTAATATTCATATCTTTAGCAAAGACAATATATAATATTACTCCAATAAATACCAAAGCAGGGATTCCTGCCCTTAGAGCGATTTTAAATCGTCGCTCTCTTTCTAATAAAGTTGATAATAACATCTTTTTTATACATCCAAATGCTTAACATCTTTAGCATGAGTCTCAATGTAATTTCTTCGTGGTTCTACCTCATCACCCATAAATAAAGAGAATGTATCACTAGCTTTTTGAACATCATCAATTGTAACTCTTAGTAAAACTCTATTTTCTGGTGTCATTGTTGTCTCCCATAACTGCTCTGGATTCATCTCTCCAAGACCTTTATATCGTTGAATATACGCACCTTTTTTAGCAAAAGAATCAACTTTAGATAATAGCTCTAGCATATCCTTATCCTTAAATTCTTGAGTGATTCTATCATTTATCTTTGCATGTATATTTAAAGCCTCTTCAAAGTGAGGAGTTGTATATAAATTTGCATCAATTAATAGATCTTCAAGCCCATCATTAGTTTGAACAAAAAGATGAATTTTTTCTTCATCTATTGTTCTACTTAATATATTATAACCAAGGTCTTCAATAAATATATCTAATTTTTTAATTAACTCTTTATTTTCAATATTATGTAAAGATGGTGTTTCAATTAAATATCTCATAACTTCTGGCATAGAGTATCGTTTTTCAAGCTCTTTAAGTGTCATTTTGTAGTAACTTACTAGCTTAAATAGATCAATTAAATCATTATCTCCCATAGTTTCACTCTCTATTACAGAGATTCCATGTTCAATAATAAAATCATTTAAAGCTTTATCATCTTTTAAATATGTCTCATTTTTACCTTTTTTATATCTATAAAGAGGTGGTTGAGCAAGATATAGATAACCTTTTGCGATAATTGGTTCTAGAAATCTAAAGAAAAATGTCATTAATAAAGTTTGAATATGGGAATTATGTACAAATATAGAGCTATCATCTCCAGATTTAATTGCAAAATTATGATATTCATCCACAGTTAAATCATAAACAGGTGTTTCATCAACTTCTATAATCTCTATTGATTTAATTTTATGGTTAATATTATCATGTAACGATAAAAGAATTACTTCACTCTTTAACTCATCTGCTCTCACATAATCTCCATTAATTAATCTAAAAGGATGATTATCAGTAGCTTCAATTACAAAATCATTATCTAAAGTAATTTTGTAAAGTTTTTTAACTTTTTTTGTTATTCTTACACTATGTGCTTGTGCAGGAGTAAGTTTTCCATTCTCATCACTTGCCCAAATCCAAAATTTATCTTCTTCTGAAGGATATAATTTTTCTAACTCTTGCATTGTTTTGTAAGTACCATCTAAAAGTTTAACTTCTGTATCGCCTTTTAAACAACCATCAACATCTGCATCAGTCATGATAATTACTTTATGATAACGAAGTTTATCTTCATTAAACTCATCACCAATCCCACAACCAAGAGCAGTAATCATATTCTTAATCTCATCAGACTTTAAAATCTTCTCTAATCTTGCCTTTTCAACATTTAAAATCTTACCTTTAAGTGGTAAAATTGCTTGGAATACTCTATCTCTTCCTTGCTTTGCCGAATTATGTACAAATACACCCGAAGCCAAAGCAAAGTTATGCGTATTTGGTACTTCTATATCATAAACTGCTATTGGTTCTCCAATATATTTTTCTACTTTTACAACTTTATGATTATATGTATATAGATTACTTTGAATTAACTCATTTGGATTTAATAATGATGGATAATTATCACTCTCACCAATTTTATCTAATAATGTCTTAATTATAAAAACTTTTCTATTTTTAGTCTCTTTTCTTACATTTTCATAATTATCTATACCAACTCTATTTAAAAGTTCTAAACTATTTTTAATTCTGGTCTCTCGTTCAGTAGCTAATTTTCTTTTTACATTATCAGGATTAGACATCTGTTTTCTAGTCTCTTCTGCTCTCCATTCTCTTAATTCTTTATCATCCCATTGCTCTTTTGCTCTTTTCCTATTGCCCTCAACTGCATCAGGATTATCTTCAAAATATTTAGTAACTCTTTGACTCTGCTCTTCTCTATGAGTTTCATCAGCCCAATATTCAGCAAAATGTTCTGTATTCATTTGTCCATTTGCAATTTGAATTTCTCGCATTCGTTTATGTTGTCCATCAAATTTAGCACGATACTCTGGATTATCCCAATCTTTAATTACTCTTGCAGAAATTTCATCAGATTGTTCTTTCATCTTTTGAGACATATACTCTTTATATTGGGGAGTTTGTCTATCAAAATCCTCTTTATGAATATTTAAATGTTCTTTTTCTGATAGTCTAATAATATTATCAGGATTATTATTTCTTGTATTTTTATCAATATGATGTCTGTGAAATTTTCCTTTTATTACATTAGAATATATATTATTTTTTATATTCCAATTATCAGCTAAATAATAAACTAAATCTTTTGTATTATCAGGTTGAATGATAATATCATCTATTCTAGTTCTAGTTATATCAGATGATTTTATTTCTATAATCTTCTCTTTTGTTTCCATATAAAATGGCATTAATGATTCACCAACTTCTAAATCTTTTGCTTTTGTATATGTACCATTTTTTAACATATAGGGGTGGTCAGCCGTACAAAGTTCTCGCTTACCATTATCCAAAGTTACATAAACTAGATCATCTGTAATTTTTGTTTGCCAAGCATTTTTTATTTTTTGTAACTCTATTTTATCTGTTTGATGATTATAAGTATAGATAAAATTCTCTTTTCCTTCTAAGTGTTCTTTAGCTAGAATATCAATTCTAATATCCTCTCCTATAGCACATTTAACCTTAGTTTCTCCTGAATGGCAACCCCCAGCACTATCACCTTCCACAAGGTAAATCTCTGAAATTTCAGGGTCTTTACTTTGACAATCTGCTAATTTTCCAGGCAAAGTTCCAATGCTCATAGAGTCTTTTCGTTTAACCAAATCTTTAGCTCTTTTTGCTGCATCTCTTCCTCTTGCTGCTAAAAGCACTTGACCCATAATTGCTTTTGCTTCTAGTGGATTTTCTTCAAGATATTTATTAAAGTTTTCAGAGAAGAATTTTTGAACTAAAGGACGAACATAACTAGAACCTAGTTTACCTTTTGTTTGCCCCTCAAATTGTGGTTCAGGAACTCTCACAGATACAATTGAAATAAGCCCCTCTTTACAGTCCTCACCTGTAATCTTTATACCCTTCTCTTTAGCATTAGCATTTTTTGAGATATAGCTAGACATAGAACGAGTCAATCCTGCTCTAAATCCAGCCTCATGAGTTCCACCATCTGCTGTTTTGATATTATTTACAAAAGATAATGATCTTTCGGTATCAGAATCACAATACATAAGAGCAATATCTATCTCAATATCATCTGCTTTTCCTTGAAAAAACTGAGCATTAGATATAACATCTTTTTTATTCATATCTTCAACAAACTGTTTTATTCCACCTTCAAAATGAAATATCTCTTTAGTTCCATCTCTCTCATCTCTAAAATCAATTTTAATTTTTGGATTTAGATATGCCAACTCTTTAAATCTTTTAGTAAGAATATCTTTTTGAAAAGTTGTAGTCTCTGTAAAAATTGTATCATCTGCCCAAAATTCTATTTTTGTCCCATTTTTACGAGTTGTACCTATTGTTTTTAATTCCTCTTGTGGAATACCCTCTTTAAATAATTGTGCATAAACCTCTCCATCACGATTAACAGTAAGGGTTAAATCTTTTGAGAGTGCATTTACAACTGAAACACCAACACCATGAAGTCCACCAGAGACCTTATATGTATCTTTATCAAACTTTCCACCAGCATGAAGAACTGTCATAACAACTGTTGCCGCAGACATATTTTCTGTTGGATGCTGGGCAACGGGGATACCTCTACCATTATCTTCAATAATTGCAGAACCATTTTTTGTAAGAGTTACTTTAATTGTATCACAAAATCCTGCCATCGCTTCATCAATAGAGTTATCTACAACTTCATATACAAGATGATGAAGCCCTCTAATTGATGTATCACCAATATACATCCCTGGCCGTTTTCTAACTGCCTCTAGTCCTTTAAGAACTTTAATATTACTTGCACCATATTCAGCCATATTTTCTCCAATTTTATCTCTATTATTCTATATTTTCTACTTTTATAATTATAGATATTTTACCCAAAATTAGGTTTTAAACTAATTATTAAATAAATATTTTTTTTTGCTATTATCTTAATCTTTAATTGAGAATATTATACCCAATATTAAATTATTTGATAAGTATAAAGTGATAAAAATCACAATCTTATTATTTAAATTGTAAAGTATAAATATGGTAAAAATTTTTTTAATAAAAAGGAAAAGAGATGTTTAAAATTTCAGTGAAGAGTTATATTTTTATGTTGTTAATGGGTATGCCGATATTAAGTATGGCTACAGTTGATACTAATATATCAGACCTTACAGAAAAGAGTTCAGTAAAAAAAAGAATACCTGTAAAAATTGAGGGTAAGAAACTACTATCACTAAGAGTTTTAACAAGACCTTTTTCTAATATATATCAAGATAAAAGTATAGAGAGTGGCATTGTTCAGAGTGATATTCCTGCTTTACAACCATTTTATGTTTATACTAAACCATCAGCCGAAGATTTAGAACTTGAATTAGGTTGGTATGAGATAGGAAGTAATAGTCAAGGTAAGATATTAGGATGGATGCAGTCAAAAGATGTTTTTGAGTGGAAACAAACAATGTGTTTAGCGTATACTCATCCTGTAGGTAGAAAACCTGTCTTGATGTTTGATTCAAAATCAGATATTACAAAGATTATTAATTTACCTGAAGAGGAGAGGCTAGAAAATATATCTAAGCTTTACACTAGTATAAATGAACATAATATCACTAAAAACTTTATTGTTAAATCAGTTGAACCTAAAAAAGCTGTTGATATTCAAAAAGAGTTTTACCTTCTTCCTATTCTTGATTTTGAAGCAGTAGAGTTTGGCAATAGAGAGGCAAGAATTGTACAGTTAGCAGCAGTTACAAATGCAAAAGCAGGAGCAAGAGGTGATAATGATATACGAACAGAAAATAATTATCTCAAAGAGGCTACAGAGGGAAGTACAGTTATTCATCAAAAGCTTTTAGAAAAGCTTATTGTAGATATAGTTTGGGTTGTTGATACTACGGTAAGTATGAGACCATTTATAAAGAGTACACTTGATGTTATATCTAAGGCATCCATAGAGATGGTAGATAATAGTCCTGATAATATAAAATTAAATTTTGGAGTTTGGGGTTATAGAGACTCAGTAATAGATATACCGAAGATTGGTTATACCACCAAAAATTATACTCCAGAGCTTGAAGGGATAAAAGAGTTTACAGAAACTTTATCTACGGTAGATGTTACAAAAGTGGATTCAAAAGATTATCCAGAAGATATGTTTTCTGGTATATCTGATGCAATGGAGCTAACAAATTGGAGTAAGAATAGTATTAAATTAATAATACTTGTGGGAGATGCACCATCTCATAAAAAAGGTCATAAATGGAATTTATCTAATCAAAATGAAAATATTTTAAGAGAATTAGCAAATGGACAAAAGATATATATAGCATCATTTTATATCAAAAATCCTAAAGCAAAAAGATTTCATGAGTTAGCTATAACACAATATCAAACATTAGCAACTAATCCAGGAACTAGTGATGAAACTGCATTTCAAGAGGTACCATCAACAAATAAAGAAGCATTTAAAATAGGTGTATCTAAATTAACTACAAAATTTATACAAGAGATAGAAAAGATGCGTATAGTTGATGTTGTACAAGAGGGAAAAGAATCTTTTGTTGACGAAGATGGATTAGTGGATATAGATAAAGTTATACCTGTAGTTGGAGATACAGATAAGAGTATGACTGGTAAGGGTAGTAGAATGTTTCATGCTGCAATGGTTCAATGGATAGGTAGTCAAACTAATGCCAAAGCTCCTAATGATATTGTGGCTTGGGTGATTGACAAAGATTTAAAAAATTCTGAAATACCTTCGCTTGAAGTACGACTTTTAATCAATAAGCGTCAACTAGACTCTTTAGCCACAGTATTAACATCTATTATGACCGCAGGATTTACAGGTCAAATTGCAGGAGAAGACTTTTTTACATCTTTACAAGCAGCTACGGCAACTATTGCTAGAGATCCAAATATGGTAAAACAAGCTAGAAGAATGGCAGATACTGGATTAGTTCCTGAGTTTCTTGAAGGATTACCTTATCAGAGTCAATTAATGTCTATAACAAATGAACTATGGAGTAGTTGGTCAGCAGATGAACAAAATGAGTTTATAAATACACTTGATGCTAAAGTAGAAGCATATAGAACTATACATGATACACCCGAAGGATGGATACCTCTTAATAAAGGAGATGATATTGATGAGTATGTATATCCTATAACTTTAGATCTGTTACCTTAGGGATATTTACAGATGCATAGTGTATTTGAGCTTAAAGATATTGTTATATCTCGTGAAAAAGGTGGTGTCTCTTTTCAATTAGAGATACCTTATTTAAAAATAAATTCAGGTGAGTTTATTGGAGTTATTGGCTCTAGTGGATGTGGAAAATCTACTTTTTTAGATATTTTAGGTTTAATATTAACTGTAGATAGATCAAATGAGTTTAAGCTTTCTGTTATGCAAGGAGATAATTATTTAAGATGGGATATTCCATCTCTGAATGATAAAAAATTATCCAATCTTAGGCGAGAACATATAGGTTATATTTTGCAAAGTGGAGGATTATTGCCTTTTCTAACAGTTAAAGAGAATATCTTACTATCAAGTAAATTAAATAATATAAATGTTTTAGAGGATATATTTTTACACCTTGTACACTCATTAGGGATAGAGAGGCAAATCAATAAAAAACCTCAACATTTATCAGGTGGACAAAGGCAAAGAGTTGCTATTGCACGAGCATTAATTCATAATCCCGCAATTATATTGGCAGATGAACCAACTGCTTCGGTAGATAAACCAACAGCATTAGAGATTAGAGATCAACTAAAATCTTTAGCAAAATCTTATGGTAGTTCTGTATTAATGGTGACACATGATGTTGATATGGTTGAATATTATTGTGATAGATTACTTACATTTGAAGTGATAAAAGTTAGTGATACTCTTGTGGTTTCAAAGGTTATAGAGATATGAAAAATAGTAAAAGAAGATATTATAATATATCTAAACCAAAAAGAGGGCTGGTAATTTGGTTAGCTATGAAAGATTTGATTTTTGAAAATCTTATCACTATTAATCTTATAATCGGAACCGCTGCCATTATCGCACCTCTTTTAATCTTATTTGGTATTAAATTTGGAACTATAGAAACCATGACTAATAGATTAGTTAATGACCCTAAGAATCTTGAAATTCGTCCAATATCAAGTAACTCATATAGTCAAAATTGGTTTACTAAAATTAAAGAAAATTCTTATATAGATTTTGTAATTCCTATGACTAGACAACTATCCTCTTCTGTTGAAATAGCATCTATCACCTCTAAGAAAAAACTAACAGCTGATTTAATAGCTACAGATAAAGGCGATCCTTTACTATTGCAAAATGGTGGTGAGATACCAAAGCAAAAATCTTGTGTACTAACTCATACCATAGCAAAAGAGTTAAATTTAAAAAAGGGAGATACTCTTAAATGTACAGTTTCAAGATTTGTAAATAAAAAAATACAAAGAAAGTCTCTATCTCTAAAAATTGTTTCTATATTATCTCAAAGGGCAGGTTTTTTAAAAAGTATATATGTTCCATTAGATATTGTAGAGAATATAGAAAAATATAAAGATGGTTTAGCAGTGCCACAATGGAATTGGAAAGGTAAACTCTCAGAGGCTTATCCTATTTATGATGGAGTATTTGTATCTGTAGCAAAGAAACTAGATAGACTAGCTCAAATTAAACTTTTAACAGGAACAGGATTTGCATATATAGATGCTATAGATTTAGTTAAAGCTCAAGAAAAAGCAGGATATAGTTTTGACTCTAATAGATATTTATATTTTATAAAACCATATAAAAATAGTATTAATGATGATAATCTAGGTTCATTAAAAATAAAGTTAAGAGGTAAAAAAGCGAAACTTTATCCTTGGGTAAAACCAATTGAGTCTAGTATTAGAAATGGTAAACAAGAGATAGATATAAAAATTTTAGCATTACCAAAAAATATCAAAAAACTAAAACCTTTAACGCTTTATATTTTTAAAAATTCATCGGAAGTGATGGCTTTAGCCTCACGAAAAGCTGGAGCTAAAGTACCAGTTCTGAGTAATACAATAATGACAATAAAAGTAAATCAACGAGAATTAACTATGCCTATAGATATACAATCAATAGATTTCTTACAAGATCTATCAGCTTCAGCCTTACAAAAAGCTGGAGCTAAAGCACCAGTTCCGAGTTTTGAAAGAATTCTAATAGATATAAATTCCTCTTTTGCTTTTATGGATGTAGATAGCATAGGTAAATTATCCCTTTTAAGACAAAGAAACTTACACTATGATTTGGAGATTAAAAAATTCTTATTATCCAAAAGAGGATATGCAAGTTTTAGAATCTATGCAAAAACTCTTGATGATGTATCTAAACTTAAAGATTTTTTTGAAGAACAAGGTATCAGTGTATCTACTCAAGCAGAGCGTATTCATGAAGTTAGAGAGTTAGATAGATATCTTACTTTAATTTTTTGGCTTATTGCAATAGTTGGAATAATAGGTGGTGCCGCAACATTGAGTGCAAGTCTATATTCATCAGTTGAAAGAAAGAAAAAAGAGTTAAGTATTCTAAGGTTAATAGGATTTTCTAACAGTATGATTTTTCGTTTTCCTATATATCAAGGGTTAGTAATATCTATAAGTGGAGTAGCTATAGCACTTCTGTTTTTTTATATTATGGCAGGGATTATCAATACTCTTTTTAAAACTCATTTACAAAATGGTGAATCTTTTTGTACTTTGACCATAACACATATTGGAATAGTTTTTTTATCTGCTATTTTCTTAGCAGTTGTATCAAGTGGAATTGCTGCATATAAAACCACTAAAACAGACCCAGCAGAAGCGATGAGAGGTGAGTAGTTTAAGTTTAATAAAACAAAGGATTAAGAATGTTACAAAGATTATATAAGAATAACCAAATAAAAAAGATTTATAATTTTAGGGTACCTACAAGAGATAGCCCTACAAAAGAGGTGCGTAGGGGCAATCCCTTGTGGTTGCCTTTTGGTAATCCTAAACTAAAAAAATTATTAATGGGAGTCTCTATATTATTTTATTTTAATATCACTTTAAATGCTTCAATATCATTAAGTGATTATCCTAAAATAAAAGATAGTTGGGATGAAGGTGAATTATCAATAGCTATAAATAGATTAAAAGAGGTGGTTAAAGATAAAAGCTTAGATGATGATACTTATGAGCTAATTAAAAAACTATCATTTCAAAAAAATAGACTTGATAAATGGTTAAAAAAAGCAGAAATTTTACTTAAACAAAAGAAATTTAAAGAAGCTAGTAAGATGATAAAATTAGTTAAAGCGATTAATTCAAATTATACTCCATATATTAATTTAAAAAATAAAATAAAATCAACACAGCTAGAGTTAAAATATCCTAGTGAAATAATCTTTGATGGTAAATCACTTGGTGATAAGTGGAAACCATATTCATCAAAAGGTGGAGATTTTACAAAATATGCTAAATTTGATAATGATAAGTTTATTGCTGATGTTCCAGAAGGTAATAAATGGGGAAATACGGGTGTAATTTCTGCTAATAATTTTATTAATTTTAAAGAGACAAACCAATCAAAATCTTATCATTTAAAATTTGATTTTGACAATAAAAATACAACAGGTTTTGTTATAGATATAGAGAGTCTTATTTATCTAGTTTGTAAAAAGAATGATAATGGTGAAATAATTATAGAATTACATAAAGGTGGTTTTTATTTGTATGGGAGAATTACTTATGGTAAATTTAAACTTAATTCTATACCTAAAACTTTAGAGATAGTTATGCGTCCTGATAATAGATTTTATCTTAAATTAGCAGATGGAAGGTCTATAGAGACAGTTTTAAAAAATAATATGTCAAAGAATAATTATTCTGTAAAAATATACACTCAGGCAGAGAAAAAAGATTTAACCTGTAAAATGGCTTTAAAATCTATAACTATGCAAGAGATACCTTTTAAAAAACAAGATTATTCAAAAATTCCAACAAGTCAAAAACCTGTTGTTCTATTTGATGGTAGTTTAGATGGAAATTGGTTGATATATAATTCAGGGGGAGCTTTTTATAAACATGCTCATTTTTATAAAAATCAACTAATTATAGATGTTCCAAAAGATAATAAGTGGGGAATAACTGGAATTGGGTCAGTTGAACCCATGATATGGTTAGATAAATTAGGGAAAGATGGGATAGTTAAAACCACATTTTTCTTTAACTCCAATCTTACCACAGATTTTGCACTAACAATGGCAAGTCGTATAAATTCAACATGGAAAGAAGCATTAGGTTCAGAGATAGTACTTTCATGGAGAAAAACAGATGAAAATAATACTTATAAATTAGAAGTTAAAATAGATAAAAAGATAGTTCTTGATGAACTTTTAAAATCAAAGTCACCCTCAAATATATCTTTCTCATTAAGAAAAGGAGAGGTTACAATAGAAAGTGATATTTTTGATAAAAAAATATTTCCATGGTCATATTTAACAGATAATCGTTCACTGCATCTGTGGGCCGTCTCTTTAGCTTATAAACATAATCTATCTGCAAAAATGGCACTAAAAGAGATAATTTTAGAGAGAAAATTTGGTAATCCTATACCTGAATCAAAACCAGCAAAAGGTGTAGATGAATTACAAATAAAAGAGATTTATGGTGGTAAGACAAGAGGTAAATGGAAATGTTATGAGAATCTTTCAAAAGATAAAAATAGTAGTTGTGATATAGAATCTTCTAATCTATCTATTAATATAAAAGAAGATGCAAAAAGTACTTTTGGTATGATCTCTAAAAAAGCAATAATCTATCTTGATAAAAGGCGTATAGATGAGGCATCTCTTAAGGTAGTGATGCACTTTAATCCAAAAAAAACAGATCATTTTTATATAATAATGGGGCAAAAGTATCATTATATTGTATTAGAAAAAAAGGATAAAGATACCTATCTATTTAAATGGGGTGATATTTGGAGCAGAAGCGTTGATGCTAAATGGATAGAGAATAAGTGGAATGGGAAATTAAATATTCTTTTATCAAAAGATAGTTTAAAAATAGGACTTGATGGTGGTATCTCTATAAATATACCTGATCCAATAAGTAAGAAGTTTTATATTACAATTTTAGCAACTCCACTAGATCCATATAAAAGTCTAAAAAATGGTGCAAATCTTGAATTACAGAAAATAACAACTCAATGGATAGCACCTGATGGGATGAGTGCAGTTGATAGATGGGAATTTGTGGAAGATGAAGATTTTGATGCAGATAAATTTTTAGATGAATTAGGAGAAAAAATATAATGAAAGTTTTATATAAATTATTGTTGATAAGTAGTGTATTGATTATGTTCAATCAAAATAGTTTTGCTGATGATGTACTGAAAGGAAAAGAACTAAGAGAAAATATAATCAAAAGATTACCAAAATTAAATCATAATAAAATAGAAGCTCTAATGAAAAGAGTTGGTAAAAAAGTTCCTAAAAATTTTTATAGTTGTCTTTGTAGAAGAGATGGTGGTGGTGCATCATCAGGAGTAGGTATTTCATATCATCCTGAAATTATAGAACCTTATGATGAGAGATACACTTGCCAACACTATGGATATCCATGCATGGCTCAGGGATATGGATGCTGGAGATTTCCCTTACCTAATGATATAAATATTACAAACTATTGTATAGAACACTCTAAATATGATGATAATACTACTATTGTTGATGTGATTTTTGGAGAAGCAGAAAAAATACATCTACAACAAAATAGAAGACAAAAGTATAATAACCAACATCCTAAAAATAGTGAAAATATAAAGAATAGTAATATAATTGTTAGTAAATCATTTGCAGAGTGTCCCATTCCATCATGTTGGATACAAGAAGCACAAGATCAATTAAGGCAAGCTATCTCTGATTCAAATCCATTAATATCTAAAGAGGAGAGAATTAGAATAATAAAGAGAAGTGCTATAACTCTTAAAGAGTATGGACAATCACCTAATTTTTTAAAAAAAATTATACCTATTATGTTACCACAAGATAACTATATACAATCAAGAAAAGATTTAGAAGGTATAAACTCTCTACTTCAACTTTTCAGTGGTAAGCTACTTAATCAAAAGCTAAAGTTTATTAATGAGCTACAGATTGAAGTTGTAGGGGAACAAATAAGTTTTCTTATTCCAGGAAACACTACATTCTCAATGTCTAAAAACCTTGTACAAACAATTTTTGATTGGGATATTGTAGGAGGTACAAATAAAGGTAGATTTGATACTGTACATGGATTAGTAAAAAAATTTAGAGAATTAGCTAAAACAAAAACAATAGTAAAAAAATTAACATATATGCAAAAAGATTTATTAAAATCTACAAAACTTTTATCTAGTGATTATAAAAAAGCTATTAGATTACAAGAAGAACTAGTTCTTTTATTTTGGAAAACTTATAATTCTACATTTACAATAAAATGAGAAAAATTATTAAAATCTTATTTCTCAATAAACTCCTCTAACGATAAATTAGAGGTAGGAGATAAACCTTTTTTATTATATGTTTTACCATTTGGTGTTACAATTTTAGCATAAGTTAATAAAAGAGCATCGCCATGACTAAGTTGTATAAATTTTTGTGCTACCCCTTTACCAAAGCTTTTTATCCCAATTGATTGAGCTTTATTATTTTGGGTCAATCCTGCAATAAAAACTTCTGCTGAACTAGATGTAAAATTATCTTGTAGTAATATAATATTTTGCCCTTTTGTATAATCAGGCTTAGATGCATAATAGTGAGATATTTCTGTTTTTGTCTGCATTGATACAATCAGAGTTTTTTTAGGCAAAAGTAAATCAGCACTATTTATAGCAGAGTATAAATTACCACCACTATTACCCCTTAAATCAATAATCAAAGGTATATTTTTTGGCCATTTTTGTAACTCTTTTAATAATTCATAAGGTGTTTCTGTTGTAAATCTAATAATCTCTAGCATTACATAATCATCTCTAATAATTTTATTAACACTTTTAATATATTGTTCTGTTCGTTTTAACTTTATATCTATTATTTTACCTGATTTTTTTTGAAATTGTAATTTAACAAAACTATTTAGCTCTCCTCTTATCCTGCTAGTAACAAGATAAAAGTTTTCCCCTTTAACAGGTTTATTATCTACACTAATTAGTTTATCATATTTAGATATATTTGCTTTTTTAGCTGATTTATTGACAAATATAGAGATAATATCTTCATCCCTTTTCTGCTGATATAAAACAATTCCAACACCTGCATAGTTAGGTAAAGTTGAGTCTTGAAATGCTTTATACTCCTCTTTTGTGAAATATTCACCATATTCATCAACTTTATATATATAATCTCGAAGAATATCATATACTATAGTTTTAGAACTATTTGAGATTAAACTTTCAGAAGAAATTTCCTTAATTACTTCATAAAGGTTTGCCATCTCATCATTAATATACCATTGACTAAACTCATCATGTGCAACTACTGCTGTAGAGCTTATTAAAACAAAAACTAAAATATATAATTGTTTATATGTCTTCAAGTAATTCCGCCTCTTGAACTGATTCATCTAGTTCTTTCTTTAATAAAATATACTCTTCCTCTTTTACTTTTATATTTTCTATTTTATTTAAAATATATTGTAAACCATCACATCCATCTTGATTATCAAGCTTACAAGATTTATTATAGTAAGTCCTTGATTTTGTTAAATTATACTCTTCCCAACTCTCTATAGAATATAACTCTCCTAAACTATTACAACTCTCACCATCATTATTAACTCTATAAGCTTTTATATAATAAATTTCTGCTTTAGAGTAATCCAATTCTACTCCTTGACCAAAAGAATATAAATCACCTAAATTTCTACATCCATTTGCACTTTCTAAATTACAAGCCTTTATATAAAATATTTTTGCTTTTTGATAATCTTTTTTAATCTCTTTACCCATCTGATAAAGAACTCCTATATCATTACAACTTTCTTTTTTATCAGCCTTACAATCCTTTTTTAAATCTATAGGTATATTAGCATATAGATTTAAACTAAAGATTATAAGAGGCATTATTTTTATAAATTTCAAGCTATTTTCTCTTACTCTTTTCGTATTCTAACTCTCTTTTTAGTTTATCAGATTTACGCTTTTGTGCATTTGTATCACTATCTATTGATTCTAACTTTTGCTCTCTATCATTTAATCGTTTCTCATAAGCATTGGGATTATAACTAAATAATCCACCTTTTCTAGGATCAGTAGTTTTTCCAGCACATCCAGTAAATAACATAATAGATATAGCTAATAAAATATTTTTTTTCATTTTTTTCCCTTTTTATACTGCTGCTGATACAGAAGTAGAAGCACTTTTTCTATTCTGTCTATTTAATTTACTAAGCTGTTGACTTGTTGTACGCATCTCTCGTTGTACACGCTTAGTACCAGAACTTCTTCTTGCATTTCTAAGAATCTTTTTTTGGTTTTTAAGTTCATTCCGAGCCATTCGTATCATTTGTTTTGACTTTCTTCTTAGTTGATCAAGTTTTCTTTTTTGTTTTAATAGAGTTGCTCGTCTAATTTTACCTTGTTTATAAAGTCTAACAAGTCTCTTAGTTTTGATAATTTCTCTTGAAAGTTTACGATTATGTAATTTTAAATTTTTATTAATTATTCTTGCATTTCTAATACAAGCATTAAGCCAATCTTCTTCACTCGCATATTTTGCCTTTTCATTAGCCACATGAGAACCATAAGCATAACCAGCTAAACCACCTAAAGTTGCACCCCAAGCTGCACCCTTTTTTCCATCAACAAGAGCACCCAATAAAGCACCACCTAAGATACCAACTCCTGCACCTTCTGCTTTTGTTCGTTGAGAGTCATTCATATTTGGCTGAGTACATCCACTCATTGCTAAAATAAGAATCATTGAAAATGGCAATAAAATACGCTGTTTCATCATATATCCTTTCTGTTTATACATATTATACATAACTTTAGAAAAATATCAACTAAATATTAAAGTTTTAAGATTAATTATTAATAAAATAGAATATCCTGTTTCCACTTTTTTATATTTGAACGCTTATTTTTTTGATACTCTTTAAAATGTTTTTTTACTTTGTTAAGTATCTGTATTTGTCTAGCATCATTGCGTTCTCTTAAAAAATTAAAATATCTTATAAAGCCTTTTTTACTAGCACTTATAGATAGAGTATTAATTTGACGAATAGAATCAGAATAGCTAGATAATGCTCCTGATATATTTGTAAGATGCTCACTCTTTCTAAGTTTATATTTTTCAATTTTTTGCTGTCTATTTTGTGAGTTAGCAATCTCAATAAGTAGTTCTAACTTGGGTAAGCTAGTGGTCTCTTTATTTATAAATCTAGCTTGTTCACTGGCTATTTTAACCCAAAGATAAGCTGAATCTTCTTCTGCTTTTTTTTGAATTATTGCCATACTATTAATAGATGCCTTAATATGTTCTAAATTATTTTTAATCTCCACATCATGAGTATTATTTAAATTTAAACTTTTTTCTACCCTATTAATATAGATTAAAGCATCATTTCCATCTACAGAAGTTTGAACACTAATAGGTTTGGTAGAAAGTACAGCAGGAGTATTTACTCCAACTTTCTTATGATAATCTTCCCATTGGTCTGACATTTGTGTTATCACTTTACGGCTAGGTAAAACCAAAGCAGACAAAGCTAATCTAAATCCAAGTGTTGGTTTAGTTTGAGGTTTTAAAATCCCTTCTTTTATTAATGGTCTATAAAAAGCTTGTTCTGTACGAAAAGAGGAACGAAATCTCTTCTTTGCGGTGATATAATTATTACCTTTAATCACAAATCCACCTGTGCGTCCCTGATAATATTCTACCTGAAACAAGGATATTGTTATCTCATCTGCATTACCTAGCATATCATAGAGACCGAGAGGATTTGGTTTTAGTTTTCCAATAGGTTGTAACTTATTATGAGAAGATGTTGGACCAGCAAACCATTCATACTCTTGAAGCTTTTTACTATCATAAGGAATTTTCTGATCAAAAAAATCATTACTTACAATTGAACCACCTCTTGCGGCAAACTCCCATTCAGCCTCTGTAGGAAGTCTTACAAAACCATAAGTAGTATCAAACTTTGGTATTTTATCTTTTGCATTTTTAAAAAGCCATTGATTATATAAATTTCCAAACTCTATAGCATCAAACCAAGATATATTAGTGATAGGATAGAGTTTTTTATCAGTACTTATAGTTTGATTTGGATTCATAATAGAGTTATATTGTGGTTTGGTCAGTTCATATTTACTTAAATAATAACACCACATATCTTTTCCATTTTGTTCGATAGGAAAAGAGCCACCTAGTGCCATAGATGTAGGAGACTCCTTAAACCCACCAGAAGGGTCACCTAGTTTAATCCGTTTTGAGTCAAAAAAACCATTATTTATATTAACACATATTGGTATAAATTCAATACTAAGATTTTGTGGCATAGGAAGAGTAAGAGAGTTGATTTCTTGAATTCCAGTTGCTTCCATACTAGTTGATAGCAATATAAAAATTAAAATAAATTTTTTAATGAAAAACCCTTTATAATTATATTTTAAATTAAAAATATTTTATCTAAATTTAAGTTAGATATAGATTTTACACTAGCACTAAGAGGTACTCAAATATTCCTTAAAAATTAATTATCTAAGTCAAATTCAACCTCAATTATGTTATACCATAAAAAGATTTTATTATAATTTTTTCATTTTGGTTATTGTTTATTTTTTGGACGGACGAAAACATTTTATAAAAATAGGTTATATTATGATATTTTTGACACAAATTTCAGAATCGTATATGCAATTTCTCCCTGAGAAAGAGTTAGTCCGTTCATCTCAATATATATTCTTGTCGCACAGATGGAGGAAAGTAATAAAATAGGAGAGATAATGTTTAGAGAAGATTTAAAAGCAAATATAATCAAAAAGATGCTAGAGACAGAAATAAACATACTACTATTTAATTCAAGTGATGGTCGCTAATGGCAATAATAATTAGATTTTTTTCAAAATTAGAAATTGCTACTTTAGCCAAATGCCAATTTTTGGATACGGTGCTTTAGCTCCGTATATTAGAGAGCTAAAGCCATCATTTCCCCGATGAGTTTTATAGAAAGGGGAAGAAGTCTATTCATTTCTATATATTAAGTTCTATAGGAGTTTTGAACTCTTCTGGCATAGAATCTAAAATTGGTTGAGGAAGTGTTATACTAACTGGTTCAGGAAGAACTAACTTCTCTTCACTCTCTTTAACCTCATCTTCACTAATAGTTATAAGACCTGTCTCTCCTTGAATAATAATTTTAGTTTGAATAAGTGTCTTAATATTTTCAATCGTTACTACTGGGTCTATTGTTGTGTCTAGTCTGATTGTCTCTACAATTCTAATTGTTGTAGTTGTAGCCTCTTTATATTCAACTGCATTAAATGGTTGTGAAAGATCTGCAATAAGAAGTTCTAGTGCTTTAATTTGATCTAAAAGAGTATCCATATTATCATCTTCATAACTACTCTCTAAGCTATTAGAAACATCATCAAATAGATCATCTGTTGTTTGCTTACTAACTTCTGTAAATGTTCTTATCTTAATATTTACTTTCATATCAGAGATAACTTTTTTTCCAGCAATTACTTGAGATTTCTCTTTATATGTTAATTTTGTATTCTTAGCTTTAACTTTAATTTTAGTTTTCATCTCAACTCTAGTTTCAACTGTTTCAACTAATATAGGATTAAGAATAGTCTCATTTGCATTTTCTGTAATATTTTTAGGCTCTATAGAACCATTATTATCATCAATATTTTTTGCTAATCTTGATGCAAACATATCAGATAAAATATCTTCTGTTTCATTATTTTCACCAATGTCACCACTTAAAGTTCTTAAAAGCTCATCTAAAATATTATCATTATTTAATGATTTTAAAACATTATCTAAATTATCTAAGCTAGAATTCTTATAAACAAGTTTTATAACTTTTTTAACTTTAAGATTAGTTGTTTTTTTAGTAACTACTTTATAGTCTTTCATAGCTTTAACTAGATTTACTTTATAATTTAATGGATCTTTTGCTAAATTTTCTCTTACCATTAATCCAATGAAATCAATATCATCAGGACCACTTGTATTTAAATCAGTACCATCTAAGACAGCTCTAATTCCAACTTCAAGATTATCTACAAGATGTGTTAATTCATCAATATTTAACTCATCAACCTCTTTATTTTGAATCTCTTTTAAAAGCTCTTCTAATGCACTTTTCGCTACAACTGCCTCTTTTTGTTGTTCTGGAGTAATTGTTGATACAACTCTAACAGTTTTAATTGTTTTTGTTATTTTTGTTTTTAGAACAATTTCTATTTTTCCTAGCTTCTCTATATCTTCTAAAGATATATCATCATGAGATAAACCTCTTGCTGTTGTTGCAATATCTGTTAAGTTTAAATCTTTTATATCTATACCTGTATTAGTAACTTTTATCTTAATCTTTTTCTTAAGAACTGTTGTAACTACAGATTTAAATACTACAGTTCTATTTGTTGATGGGATTGCTTTAGTAAGCAAAGCAATTAGATTATTTAACTTATTTACAACATCATTTTTAAGAGGATCTTCTTTTGATAAATCTGTACCACTTTCTAGTCCAAAACTATCGTTTACAACTTCAGTAGCCTCTTCAAAAGGTAATGCACCATCTTCAACAATACTATCAACCATTGTTGTAGCAGGAGAAACATGACCTACGCTATCATTTGATTCATTACTATCATCTCTATGAACAATTGCACTCATAGTAAATGGTTGAGCTTCGTCATTTGAGTTTATCTCACCATCAACTCCACTATCTTGACCATCATATACTAATACTCTATATACCAAAGGTAAATTTTCTATTGGCACAGAATATCGTCCATTTTCATCTGTTGTAGTTGAAGCATATATTTTTGAGCTATCATTAATATCTACAATATCAACTTTTGCATTATATATTGGTCCATCTACAACACTACCAACTGCTTGATATAAAGGGGTTACTTCCTCTACTTCAGCACTACTATTGCTCGAACTTCCACAACTAGAAAAAAACATAGATATCATAAATATTGTTATTATTGATATAAACTTTTTCATCTACTCCTCCTCTTCTTGATTATTTTCTTGACAAAGAACAAAATATCCATCTGTATTATAAATATCTGTAAAATTGCTGTAATTATCAACATCTCTATCAGGAGCATAAACAGATAATTCATCATTCATTAATTTAATTGCTGCTGTTAGGTGATGAGAGTCTTGACATTTTATATCATCTGTAGATATATCTACTCCATTAGTTCCATGTAAAGATAAATTATTTGCATAAATTCTTGTTACATCTGTTGGATCTTCATCTTCCATAATTCCAAGTTGCGTATCTGCAAGAGTAAAAACAATAGTTGCTTTATATGCAGGAATATTATTATTTAATAATGTATATTTTTCTGAAATCTCATCTCTTACATCTTGATTTGGAGAATAACCTTTCCAATTACCACCATCAACGATCCAAACTGAATGAACTTCTTCTGGAAGAGTTGATATATTGATATTTCCGCTTACCACACTTCTCCCTCTTGATAAGTCAAGCATTGTACTATTATCATTTGTACTATTATCATTTGTACTATTATCATTTGTACTATTGTCATTTCTATAATCTAACATAACTGCTAAATTATCATTAAGAATACTAGAAACAGCACTCACAACAAATAGAGAACTAAATAGTAATGAAACTGTTGTCACTTTTGTAAATTTCATATTTACCCTTTTTATATTTTATATTTTATATTTTATATTTTAGAGAATAATTCTCACCTAATATATAAACAATCTTTACATACAAAATAATTAACTCAAGAGATATAAAATAAAAAGATGAAAAAGATAGTCTATAAATAATATAATATCTATATTATCTTTAATATTACTTTAACTTTAAGATTTTTATATTAGAGCTATTCGCTATATTTGTAAACAGTTGCGTATCTTCTCTATTTAAAAGCATAGATTGTATTAAAAAACTATCAAGGGTATTTAAATTCATATAAAAAACTCTATTGTTACTTAGTATAATTAAAACTTTACTTTTATCATAATATTTTTTAGAATTTAGAATTTTCCCATTTTTTAGATTAATTACCCCATAAAGTTTGGCAATATTATTATATGAGTCAATAATAAGACCTTTTTTAATATCTATTTTAAAGTTATTTGTTATTATATAATCTTGATTTTTATCTTTTAAATGTGATTTATTAAATATCCGTTGTTGTTTTATATCTCCTGTTAAAATATCTCTATCTGAAAATTGAGATAGCGTAAGTAGTATATTAATCATATTTTTATGAAGCATTATATAGGTATCTTTATTTTTAATACTATTTGCTTTTTGACTAATACTCTCTTGTGATTTTAAAACAGATAAATCTTTTGTATTAGTAGATATTATTTTAGCTAGTTTATAGCTTTCTTGTGATGGAGATAAAAGCATTTTAGAAACAAAAATAGTTCCACCTTTTGTATTAGCTCCATTATCAATATATGTATTTTTTTGCCCCGTATAATACCATAAAGGCCATCCATAATCCCACCAAGTAATTAAAGAATCCTCTTTTTTTAACTTTAATTTATTTAAAATTTTTATCTCTTTATTTAAGAAATATTTAGGCTTTATATATGAATTAATTCTAAGAATATTAAAAAACATTAAAAATATAGCACTAGCCACACCTATATATATATAATTCTCTTTGAAATAATATAATATATAGACAAATCCAAAAGCAAATACAAAAGATGAGTACATTGTAAATCTAATGCCTATCTTAAATGATAAATATCCTAAAATTAAAAGTGGTAAAAAGAAGATAAACTCACGATGCTTATAGACTAATAGAAAATATCCAATTGTAGCAATTAATACATAATATTTAATCCCTATAAAATTATCATATATAGAAAATATCCCCCGTTGTTGAGTCTCTGATACAGTTGAAAGTACATTTGTAATTTGAAACTCTCCCATAGTTATAATATTATTGATATTAAAATAATCTAAGATTCTTGAGTAAATAGATGACAAATCTACTAAAAATAAAACTCCAATAATAGATATAAAAATCAATGCAATATAAACTTGTAGGGGCAATCCCTTTGTAAATATACTCGGAAGTGGTGCTTTAGCTCCACCTTTTAGTGAGGCTGAAGCCATCACTTCCAATAAGTTTTGTATAAAAACTAAAATAAAAGAGACAGCCAAAGATATTAAAACCCCAAATTTAACTCCTATTACAAAAGATAGTGCCAAAATTATAAAAAGCTGATAAATAATTTTCTCTTTAAAATAAAATATCATTCCAACTACCAAATATCCAACTAAAACACCACCAATAAGAGATTTTGATGAGTGATAAAATCCAAGTAAAAAAAGAAGTGATACTATAGAGATTATAGAAAATCTTAAATCTTTTTTATAAATCACAGCTATAATAGATGAAACAAGAGAGTAAATTAAAAACATATTTATACCATCTGTATCCATATATCCTAAATAACTTCGTGTATAATAGTTGATTCCAACTACTCCAATAATTGCCACAAAAAAGCTAAATTGAGTCTTATTTAAAATATATCCCAAAACTATAATTGGAATTACCACAAGTGAAGCCAAAAAAGCAGGAAGCACAAACATTATCCAATCAATATGTATAGTAGTAATGATTGAAGTATAGGCGATAATATAAGCTAAAATATAATCTCCACTAAATGCAAATTCCACACCTTTTAAAATCTCTTTAGCATAATATCCATATAACCCTGCATCATCACTCCATATAGGGATAGGACGCCCCTCAAACCAATATTCATCAACACCTATAATATTATTAAAAACTAATAATCGCACAAATACACCAAATATATAAGCGATAGATAGATAAAATATCAACTCTTTCTTATTTTGTTCTTTCTCATTTATTATCATAATTCCTCTTTTACCAAGTTTACCTAATTTTAACAAAATTTAGATAAAATCACATAATTTAAAAATAACTAAGGAAATATATATGGGATTAAGTATCGGACTAGTAGGACTTCCAAATGTTGGGAAATCAACAACTTTTAATGCACTAACAAAAGCTCAAAATGCAGAGAGTCAAAACTATCCATTTTGTACAATAGAACCAAATAAAGCAGTTGTTCCTGTGCCAGATAAAAGACTAGATGAATTGGCAAAAATTGTAAATCCAAAAAGAATTCAATATTCAACGCTAGATTTTGTGGATATTGCTGGGCTTGTAAAAGGTGCTAGTAAAGGTGAAGGGTTAGGAAATAAATTTTTATCTAATATTCGTGAAACAGAAGTTATTTTGCATATCGTTAGATGTTTCGATGATGATAATATTACTCATGTTGAGGGTTCAATTGACCCACTTAGAGATATAGAGATAATTGAACAAGAGTTACTTTTTGCAGATATGGACGCAATTGAGAAACGAGTTGAGATGTTAAATAAGAAAGCAAGAGGTAATGATAAAATTGCAAAAGCTCAACTTGTGGTAGCAGAGGAGTTACTAAATCATATAGCCGATGAACAACCTGTTTATACATTTGATAAACTTGATAGTGATGAGTTTATTGCTATTAATAAAGATTTAAGATTATTAACTTCTAAAGAGATTATATATGCTGTAAATGTAGATGAAGATGGACTTAGCGAAGATAATAATTATGTAAAAGTAGTTAGAGAATATGCAAAAAATAGAAATTCAGAAGTGATAAAACTTTGTGCTAGAGTTGAAGAAGAGATGGTGGATTTTGAGGATGAAGATAAGATGGAGATGCTTAATGATTTAGGTGTAACTGAAAGTGGTCTTGATCAGATTATCCATAAAGGTTTTGATAAACTAGGTCTTATGAGCTATTTTACAGCTGGTGTTCAAGAGGTAAGAGCATGGACAATTCATAAAAATACAACTGCTCCAAAAGCGGCTGCAGTTATCCATAATGATTTTGAAAAAGGTTTTATTAGAGCAGAAGTTATCGCTTATAATGATTTTATTGAATTTGGTGGAGATAATGGTGCAAAGGATGCTGGTAAAAATAGACTAGAGGGTAAAGAATATATTGTACAAGATGGCGATGTAATGCACTTTAGATTTAATGTATAAAGAGATATGATGAAAAAAAATCTATTTTTAGTTTTACTAATATTAATTTTATTTGCTGGATGTGATGGTAAAAGAGGCTCTTTCATTCATATTAAAGAGACGAATATCTCAGTAGAATTAACTGTACAAAAATTAGAAAAACTTATTAAAGAAGATGGATTAACCCATTTTTATACAATAAATCACTCTAAAAATGCAAAAGATGTTAAGATAAAACTTAGAGATGAAAGCTTAGTAATTTTTGGAAATGCTAGTATGGGTTCAAGATTAATTAGATGTAATCAAACAATGGGTCTTGATTTGCCTCTAAAAATATTGATTTATGAAGATTTTGATGGATTTACAAAAATAAGCTATACAAATCCAGAATATTATACTTTAACTCATAATATAAAAGATAAAAAGTGTTTAGCTATTATTACGAAAGCTTCTATTGCTCTTGATGTACTTAGTGAGAAATTAGTTAAATAATAAAAATTAATAAAGGATTTAAATGACTGTACATTCTTCTTTTTTTACTAAACAAAGCAGAGAACTCAAAGATTATTATTGGGCTTATTCTGATATATTAAGAGATATTGGTATCAATGAATCTACTTATGACCAAAGAATTATGGCTTTTATGGCTTTGAAATTATTGATAGATAATCATAAATTAAAATTTAATTTTGATTACAGTGATAGTTTTGGATTAGATGAAAAAGAATATGAAAAGTATGAGAAAGAGGATACAAAAAATACTTTTTTAAATATTATCAAAGATATAGAAAATCTTGGGCAAAATTTAAATTATTTTGAACAAGAAAGCAAATATAATCCTGATAAGTCTAAAAATATTTTAACATATCTAAATCACTTTAAAACTTTTGAACTTGAACGATATATACAAGAGTTACCAAATAATTATCTTGAAAATGTACTTGATATTTATACTTATAAAGCGAATTTTATTAATTATCCAAAAGATGGATATAAAGATTTATATGAATCTACAATATCAAGAATGAAAAAGTTAAGTGGTGATTTAACTGGTCAGCATTTTACTCAAAAATCAATTATTCATCTTATGTGTGAAATGTATCAAAAAAATGATATTTGGGGATTTAAAGAAAATAGTATTGATAGGAGAGCATGATGACTATACACAAAAGTTTTTTAGAAAAAAATAATTTTTTTGAGGATTTTAAATTTATTGATTTATTTGCAGGTATAGGAGGTTTAAGATTACCTTTTGATGAACTTGGTGGTGAATGTGTTTTAAGTTCAGAGATTGACAAATATGCACAAAAAACATATCAATCTTATTTTAATCATACACCTAAGGGTGATATTTGTAAAATTGAACTATCAGACATACCTGATTTTGACTTATTGGTTGGAGGATTCCCTTGTTAGCCTTTTAGTCTGGGGCAGGACATAAAAAAGGATTTGGCGACACTAGAGGAACACTATTTTTTGAAATAGAGAGAATTTTAATATCTAAAAAACCCAAAGCTTTTTTACTAGAAAATGTAAAAGGATTGAGAGGACATGATAAAGGTAATACATTCAAAGTTATTACTGATATTCATCACCCCTATAAACTTAAAGTAATATAATAAGAAATAAATATATATATTAGGAATATACCATCTGTTTTACAAAAATAAATAAAATAAAAACTCACTCTGAAGAAGCATAAACCAATAAAAAATTGCTCTTGCCGTACGTCCATTTCTATCAGCAAAAGGATGTTCATAACCTATCATAAAATGTAAAATTATCGCTTTTATAATTGGGTCAATAAATATTTCACCATTCTCTCCTGAATGATTACAATTCGCAAATTCACAAAGATTCTCTAGGCGTTGATTGATTTTTGTATAACATGGTGGCTGATGGATAGTCTCGCCATTTGAATCTACAATTATAATCTCATTGTCATCTCTAAATTCACCAGGTTTTACACTATTTTGAGTTGTTTTATCTGTGGCAATTTTATGAAAATGTAAAATCATATCTATACTTAAGGGTACATCTTTTAGTAATTTTGTTTCAACCATCAAACGATAATTATTTAAAATCATCTGTTCATCTTCTGTTTTTGGAGTACGTACCTCTTGGAACATTTTTTTTGCAACTCGTCTAGTGGTAGAAGCCCCTTCTAGTTGAGCACTGTTAATCGCCTCTTCCATAATTAAAGATGAAATAAGATACTTCTTATTACTTGAGCTATTAGGATGAATCCCCTCAACAGATAATTTAGCTATTTTATATAGTTTTGCCTAAAGAGAATCAGGGGTACAAAAATGAAATGTTACAGAATTTAAATCATACAACAAAATCTCTTTTTGTTTTGTAAATCTTACAAGTTTTGTCACAATCCATGCTTTTTTAGCATCACGATTTTTATCTACACGCCATTTAAATTGATCCCAATATAAGTAACGCCCCTTATCATCAGTCTCTTTATAACAAGTCAAATATTGAGGGTCAATAGTTAAAATAATATTAGAGAAGTTATTTATATCAAAGCTAACAGGAGCTTTTTCTACCAAAGATTTTGCCATTTTAAACTCAAACTTTTATTTTTGAGTTATTATATAACTTTATCACTTACAGATAAGTATCCTATATTTTTAATTCTTTTATATTTATGAAAACTAGCTGTTCTAAACCCTTGTAGATTTGGTTGAATCAATATAAGATTACCACCTTTATAGTTTTTTATAGCCTCTTTTGTTTGACTAATTGCCATTAATCTTATTGTTCTATTTAGAGATTTAATAATTGCTTTTGTATGACCAAAAAACTTATATTCACTCTTTTTAAAAGGTTTTATACTTTTAATACTCATCACATCTATTGCTAATGTATCAATTGAGTTATCTGATACATAATTAATTGGTAAATTAGCACCAATAAATCCATCTACATAAAATTTATTTTCTAATTCAATTTGCTGAAATAACCCTGGTATTGACATTGAAGATAAAATAGCATCTTTAATATAAATATCATCATTTTTATCAAATACTCTTATCTCTGCATTATCAAAGTTTGTAGATATAATTTTAATATCAATAGGCATATCTTTTATTTTCTTATCTGCAAAAACCATATCAAATATTTTATAGATTTTTTTATTATCAATAGCAGATGAGTTTGAAAATGAGATACTTAACCATTTAAACATATTAGAAAACTCATTAAACATCCTAATAAATTCACTTTTTGAAAGTTTTAAAGCAAAAATAGCACCAACAATAGATCCCATACTTGTACCAATAATCTCTTTGGGAATTAAAGAATTTTCATACAATTTTTCAACCACTCCAACATGTGCATATCCCAATGCTCCACCACCTGAGAGTACTAAATTAAAATTTTTATTCAAATTCACTACCTTGAAAAACCTGTTCCCCTAATAAAAAATAGATTGTAGGGAGATAAAAATTTGCCTGATTTTCATCAAAACATACATCTACCTCTTCATTTCCTGCACATAAAATATCAACAGAATCTAATCTAGCGCTAATTTCAAAAATTTCACTTGTACCAATTTTATATTTTTTTAAAACTTCTATCTCCTCTAATCCCATATTCTTTTTAATATCTAAATATCTTTTTTCTTGTCTTTTTGATTTAAAACTTGTTTTGATAAAACCATCTTTAATTCCACCTGATAAAAATAACCATCCACCATAAGCATAAATTAAATCAGTATCTGTTACACCTTTTGCCTCAACATCACTAAAAGCTTTTATAATAGGACTAAAAAGAACTCTTCCACTATCTCCATTTTTCATCACATAATGTAAAAGCTCAACCCTAAAAGCTTTTCCCATCATTAATCTTTTATAAGTTTTTTTATATTTTATCTTTGTAGGTTCCTCTTTAAACTCTTTAACCATCCACTCTCTAACATCTTTAATAAACGGTTTCTCTTTAAAAAATTTGCTAAACATTATCTTCTCCTAAATTTAAAAAAATTATACTTTTAATTCTCTTAGAGTACTCTTTTGAGTAATATTTAATGTTTCATACTTTATATAAACATTTATAATTATGCTCATTTTAGGGTACCCACAAGGGATACCCCTACGGCTAATCAACCTTTTGTAGGGGCAATCCCTTGTGGTTGCCCTTAAATTTTAAAAATAATCTAAATATGCGTAACATCAGTTTATAATACTATACCATCTTTCATCTCTACCTCTTTAAAGCCTTGATTAAAAAATAAATTGTCATGAGTTGCAACAATAATAGTTTTTTCACCACTTAGCTCTTTTATATACTCCAAAAACTCATGAGAAAGTTTAGCATCAAGATTTGCCGTAGGTTCATCTGCAATAATAATGCTAGGATTATTTACTAATGCTCTCGCAATAGCAACTCTTTGTTGCTCTCCTCCTGATAGTACTTTCACTTTTTGATTTTTTTTATGAATTATATTAAATTGTTTCATCACAATATCTGCTTTTAATTGCATCTCTTTTGTAGATATATCAGTAGGAAGCAAAGGGGTGATAATATTATCAAATACACTAATTGTTGGAATCAGATGAAATTTTTGAAATATAAATCCAATGTTATCTCTTCTAAAAACAGAAGCAAAGCTATCAGGAAGCTTTGAAACTCTTATGTCATCAATTATAACCTCTCCATTTGTTGGTTTAGAAAGAGCCACCAAAATAGATAAAAGAGTACTTTTACCACTTCCACTTTTACCCTTTAAAATTATTGTTTCATTATCATTAATTACTAAATTTATATCTTTTAAACCAACAGTTGAATCTTTGTATATTTTGTCTATATTTTTAATCTCTATCACTATAAATTCCTATTTTAATTATTTTAATTCTTGTAAAACTCATTTTTAGATTCCGTGTCAAGCACGGAATGACGGTTATTCATCATTTGAAATGCCTGTTTGTCATTCCGAAATGCTTGTTTGTCATTCCGAAATGCTTGTTTGTCATTCTGAATTTAATTCAGAATCTAGTTTTGTAAGAACTCTATTGTATAATATCACTATAGCAAAAAAATATAAATAAGAGTAATTATGAAAATAAGAATATATTATGAAGATACAGATATGGGTGGAGTGGTTTATCATACAAATTACATCAAATATTGTGAACGAGCAAGATCAGAGATGTTTTTTCGATCATCTTTATCTCCTGCTATAAATGATTGTCATTTTGTAGTAAAAGAGCTAAACTGTGACTTTAAATCTTTCGCAATTTTAGGAGATTTAGTAGAGGTAAAAACTGAAATATTTGAGATAAAAAGTGCTTCAATAAAATTAATACAAAAAATTTATAAAAATAAAAAAGAGATTTTTATTATGAATATTACTCTTGTATTTTTGTGTCAAGATGGAAAAATCAGTAAAATTCCACCTAATATTAGAGAGTTTTTTAAATTAAATATTTAAGTAATCAGTTATCAATCTAAATAAAACTCTTGCAGTAAAAATTCAAATAAATTACTGCTACTATTTACAGAACTACTTAAAATTTTATAACCTCTAAGTAGATGAATTTCAAGCCTAGTATCAAACTCTTTTTTATTTTTAATTATCTTTTCATCAAATTCTTCTATCATACTCCAATATAAATCACTATAATTATCAATCTCTTTCCCAAAACCTGTAATTTGCTCTAAGTTATATTGTTTTCCATCAAAATCAACTTTTTCATTAAATTCTACTTTATTTTCAAATGATAATGATATATTAATTATAAATCGTAAAGTTACCCATTTAGGCTCATTCTTAAAACCAATTAATTGATTTAACTTTGGTATATAACTCTCTATCTCTTGTGTTGTTCTCATTTTATCTCTTTTATTTTTGAACCAAAATTATCTTTAAAAATTTCATATTTTTTGGAAACTAAGTTTTTAGATTTTAAAAAATCAAATTCACTATCTGTAAGTAATAAAGTCACTTGATTAAATTGCATATAACAATCATTAAAAATCAGATCTCTATTTTTAGTTGAAAGTCTTCCAAAAGGGGTATCAACCATTAAAAAATTACTAAAGTTTTTAAGCTCTAAAATAGTTTTAATAGTCAAGAAGTTTAAAACCTGTTTTTGCCCAGCTGATAATAGGTCTATATTTAATCTTTTATTATTAGTATCTAATATTTCAAATTTCAAATTTTCTGTAATATATATATCTTTAATATGTGAATATATTTTTATAAATTCAATAGTTGATTTTTGCAACTCTTTATTAAAAATAATTAATTTTTGCTTTAAATCTTTTTTATAAATTTCATTAGCAATATTAGCAATAGCTTTGAGATGTTCATAACTTTTTATTGTTGCAAAACTATCTTTTTTAGTTTTATATATTTTAGTAAGTTCTCTTTCTAACTCTTTTGTAATCTCTAATAAATTGAGTATTCTATCATCAACTATAACTAAATTATTTTCTAAAGTATTTAAATCTTCCATTTTAGATATTAATGATTTTTGTATAGTTTGGAACTTTTCATTAGCTAACTCATTATTTTCAATATTTTTAATATCTTTTTTTAACTTATCAATTATATTTTGAATATCTTTTATCTCTAATAATAATTTTTGAAATGAATCTTGTGAAAAAGATAGCTCTATATCAGATGAATTATTTAAAAATGTACTGTTAAACAACTCTTTTATTTTATTATCTTCTACTCCTAAAGCTTGAGTAAAAACTTCCATTTTTTTATTAAATTCATCTTGATTTTTAATCTCTAAAATAGGTTTATTTTTTGAAATTATCTTATCTTTTAGTTTTTTATTAAGTAATAATGGCATCTCAAAAAGAATTGCTTTTTTAAATAGTGATACTTTATCTTCTAAATCTAAAGAATATTTTTCTAATTCTTTTTTTGTAGTATCAAGCTTTTTATTTTCTCTTCGTATTTTAGTATCAAGTTTTTGAATATCCATTTGAGTTAATTTAATATCTTTTTGAGTTATTAACTTTGACTCTTTTAAGATAATTAGTTCATCTTCATTTGTAGTAATCTTTACTTTAAGTAGATTATAATTCTTGGATATATCTTTATCTTCATCATTTATCAATAACTCTTTAGAAGCTTTAAGAGTATCTTTATTCATATTTGACAATAAATCTAAATCAAATATAAATTCAAATAGATGTTTTAGTTTTATATCTGACAATAGTAAAATATTACTATTTAATTCTCCATCATAAAATAGTAAATCAATTAAAAAAAATGGTATTTTCTCTTTAATAAAATCATTAGCTTCTATATCACTTATATACTCATCATCATTAAATGTAATTCTAACACTCTCTTCTAATGAATCAATTTGCCAACTTCTAGTGATAGTAAATTCATCAAAATAGATAGATATATCACAACTATTACTCTTAGAATTATTATTAAAAATAGAATCTATATCTATATTACTATAACCTAAACAAAGTTTTATAGCATTTAAAATAGAAGTTTTACCTAAACCATTTTGTGCAATAATTAGAGTTAAGTTATCAAAATCAATTACCTCCTCTTCATAAAAAGAGAAAATATTATTAAAAACTATTTTATTCAATCTCATCATAATTACCTTTAAAATAACTCATTGTTCTATCTCTAATATCAGTTGATATCTTATATCGATTTGATATATCTTTTCTATATTTTTCAATTTCATAAATTCTTTCAAAAAGATTAATATCTATTTCATCTTTATATTCATCTAAATAGTTTTTAATATCATTAGACTTTATTTTAATATCTATACATCTATCAAAAGATAATGCAATATTTAAGCATGAATTTTCAATATCTCCATCATTATCCCAAAACTTTTGAATTTGAATAATCTCTTCATCTCTAATTAATTGATGACTTACCTCTTTTTCCGTTTCAAGTAGAGATATTAATAACTCTTTTCTAACCTCTAATAAAAAAGGTCCAATACCTCTTCTTCCATCTCTTTTTCTACTATCCCTTTTTGTTGTATCATCTCTATAAACTTTTAATTTTGTTCTATATCTATCTAATGGTTCCATCCAAGTCTCACCATTTTTAATCATTCCTAACATAGACTTATCTTTTTCTACAACAGTACAAACCCAACATCCAAATCTAGTTTTTCCACAAGATGGAGCATCTGGATTAAGTGCAATATTACAATCACCCTCACCACTTCCTTTATCATATAAACTCATCATAGTAGTATGAGTTCCCCAAGGTGCTTCATTTTTACTTAGATAAGTCCATACTTCAGCATTAGTCCAATCTTTAACGGGAGAGAGTATAAAAGCATTTGGTATTTGGTCATGCATTGATAAATCACGATGGTTTAGCTCTCGTGAATCAATAGATTTTGCACGACTTTCACTCTCTGCACTTCTTACTCCCAAAAGCATTAATATAGATTGATACTTTCCTACAAGTTGATTTAAAAACATTGTAGCAGGTCGTATCTTCATTCTATCTGTACACCATCTAAACCATTGATTTGGAGATGGATAACCTTTACCTAAAACTAAAGACCAAAAAGTCTCATCAACTCTAGGAGTAATTAAATTTGTATATAACTTTAGTTTCTGTTTATCTGCAAAAGTTTGAATCTTCTCTATTATATCTGTTGTATAATTTTCAATTACTGGCATCTCAACAAATGTATCAGAGGTTACAACATATACTATTTTTGTATCAAGATTTTCTTTTTGTAATTCTATTAACATCTCAACTACAAGCTGTAAAACAACTGTAGAATCTTTTCCACCTGAAAAGGTTACTACCCAAGGACGATTATCTGCTAGGTATTGTTTTTTTAGATTTTGTTTTGTGGTTTTTATTTTATTCATTTATAAATTAGCTTCTGTAAATGTTGGGAAATATCTATATATTTTATGGAATTTCTTTATATCATTTAAAGGAATGATAGAATCAATTTTCTTATTACTACCATCCTTTGGTATTTTATTAATATCTAAAGATATATATTTATTTAAATATTTTATTTCTCGATATGTTAAATTTGGAGTATCTATTAAAAAAGATTCATCAGTTGATGAGGTAAAAAACAACTCTTCAAATTTACATTTAGGAATAATCTCATCAAAACTACTATCACTAATAATTCCACCTATTGTTAGCATTTTTGCTCCATCATTATAATGAAAATTAAATAATTGTTGATATTTAATTTTATCTTCACTAGTATTATTTCTATCTTGTATAGTTTTTTCTATTTGAGTATTAATAATATTTTGACACTTTTTAGAAAAATTCCACTCTTTAAAAATATTATTTTTAGGCTCTAAAAATTTTGATATATCTATCTTTAATCCTGTCTGTTGATTAATAGTATCAATATATTCTTTCTGTTTTTTTATAAATTTTTTAGGATCTTTTTTATCTTCATCACATAAAGATAGATGTAACTCTACATTTATAGACAATAGAAATATACTTCCCATTTCTATATTTGATAAAACCGTATCAATATCATCTAATGTAGATTTATTTAATTGTCCATCATAATCAAGCCATATAATATCTTTTTGTTTATACTCTAGTCTTGGTAAAATATCATTAGAATTTCCAAACTCTATCTTAACATGAGAATATGGTCTGTTAAACTCAAACCTAGGTCTGCTACCTTTATCTTTTTCAATACTTATCATATTTATAATATTAAGTTCTCTATGAAAAAGCTCAAAATCTGTAAAATATGTTGAGCCAAAACCAATATATCTATAATTAGACAAATTATCAATAAATGATAATTTTCTAAAAGTTTCTAATAGCATTTTTCTTTCAATATTTTTTGCAGGTCTTAAAGCATAATTTATTTTACGATAACTACTCATTTTCATTTACCAATTCTAAAAAATAATCAAATGTATATTCTCCTATATCTTTATTTGTTGATAGATTTAAATAATCTTTTAATTTATTTAAATCTTCATTTGATTTCCAATATGAAATTGTTCCTCCATTTGGAATATTCTCAATATTTTTTGGATTATCTACTATATAATTAAAAGATTGATCATTATTATTTTTAAATTCAATTATATTTTTTTCTATTGAATCTTCTTCAATTAGTTTAGTTAATGGATTATTGTCAATTTTTTCTTTTTTAAAACTAGATTCTTGTTTTGCTCTTTCTCTAAGAAAAGATATAACTTTTTTAAGAGCTTTTTTCATCTCAAAAGAAGTTGCTTTATAGACGCTAGAATCAGAGTTAAGTCCTGTTTTTGTTGTTGTCCATGGTAATAATTCAGCATTTTTAGAATCAAAAAATACATAACCTCTAAAATAAGCAAAATCAGGATGATATTTTGGTAATTCATTATTATCCCAACCAGTAATATTGCTTTTATCTGCTTCCAAAATTAATCTATCATTACAAAAAATATACCAACCTCCTTGTTTTAAATCTCTCTCTTTTGATACTCCTGCAATAATCTTAATATTTATTAATTTATCCTCATCTCTTTCTTCTAATGGAAATGTAAAATTAATAATTTCAGGCATTAAATTAGCATCATTAATTATTTCAAATTCTTTTCTTCTAATATGTTCACCATTAATAAAAATATTAAAGTTTTTATTTAAAATTAATGAATATGTAAAAGCCAAATCATTTTTTAATTTAGTTAAAAAATATTCTAAGTTAAATTCATCACTAATATTAGGATGTAAGTTTGTAATAGTAATAATAGTTTTAGTATCTTGTTCTAATGTAGAAATATCTTCTATATTTGTTGTAAATTCCCATTTATTATCTTTTAACCACTCTTTTATATTTATGTCCATATTAGACTTAGAATTAATATTTATGGTTTCTAAATTAAAACTATTACCTATCTTAAATATAGCTCGTTTCATACCTATTCCAAAACGACCAATTGAATGATTAGTAGATTCATAATTTGTGGGTTTTCCAAACATAAATGCTTGATTTAATAAAATATCTCTTGATATACCTCCACAATTATCTTCTATAATAAATTTATCTTTCTCTATAGTAAGCTTTGTAAATAATCCATCAAAGTTTTCATCATCTCTTAATTTATGAGCACCATCAATAGAATTATCTATTAAATCCAGAATTGCTCTATCTAAGGGAATATCTCGTATCATCATTTTTACAAATAACTCTTTTGTTGGTTCTGCTTTTATTGTTTCTTTCGTCATTCTGTACCCTTATCTTTCAACTCTTCAATAATCTCTCTAATCTTATTACCTCTATTAACCACACCCAATTTTTCAGATAACAGTTTATTTATATCATCTATCTTAGCTTTCAACTCTTTTTTCTCATATTTATCAAAAGTTAATAATAAAACTAAAATATCTCTTGCAAAATCAATGTTTTGTTTTCTTGTAATCATTTTCCCTTTAGCATCTTCTCCAACTAAAATAAGTTTCCATAAGTCATTGCTTTTTTTCATAATATCTAATGTTAATAGTTTTTCAATTTTACTATATACATTAGTTATCTTTTCACTAGGCGTCTCTCCCATAAAAGGTAAAGCATCAATAATTGCCATAAAAAGAGCTTTTTGTCCAATAACTTGTGCTAATAAATTCTTTTCTCTTAATTTTTTAATAGTCTCTTTTTTATCTTTATCTAAAATAGTATCTATTGGTTGCTTATTAACTTCAATATAGCTATTTTGTAATATTTGTTTCCATTCATTGAAAAAGCTTAATTCAAAAAATTTAATAATTAACTCTTTTGGAGATACTCCTAACTCATCTATAACATTTATAAAGTAATTGTCAATTATTTTTTGGCTTTTATCTTCTGTTGATAAATCTTCATCATCTAATGATTTAGATAGTTTAGTAGCATAATATTCTACCATATCATTTATAATATTAAGAGTTGTAAAATAGACATCATTTAGATTTAATGATGTTGTTGAATATGCCCATTTCACATATAATTCATCCACAATATTCTCTTCTAATATTTTTCTTGATACTACTGCTGAGAAATCGCTATCATCTAAAATTAAAGTTGTAGATTTATCTATTTTTTTAGCTGTTTTATTTAATGCCGTAAATACTCTTCTCGTCTCTTTTAATATTCCATTTATTACTGGATTCTGATTAGATAGATGACAATTTACTTTATCAAATAAAACGAATATAATAGGAACTTTTAATGTTTTTAAATCTTTTCTATCTTCAAACTTTCCACTAATAACATCTTCTCTTAATCTTCGTAAAGCATAAAGTCTATGTTGTCCATCTACAACAACTTTCTTTACATTAGGTTTTAAATCTAATTGATAAAAATCACTTTCAGGAGATAACTGTTTTTCTTGATAGAAGCCTTTATCTTCTTCATCGGGTATTACCGTTACTACTAAACTATTAAAAAATCTTGTCCCTTCATTTAATAGATACTTTTGATATATCTCCTCTTCTGCTCTTTTTTGATTAAGAGTTCTTTGAATTCTCTCTGCAAATGTTGTATTTTCAATATTTAGATCTTTCTCAAAATGAAGACTATCAGCAACTTTATCTAAAGGTAAAGTTGTCATATAATAACTTACTCCACCAAATTCACCTTTTATACATAAAAAATTATCATAAATTGGTTCTATATTTAATTCCATTGTTTAACTCCTTTGTTTATTAAAACACTCTCTTAATTCTTTATCTTACATAACTTATTAAAATTAAAATTAAAATTAAAATTAAAATTATTATATCTAATTATCATTAATTTATAACTCTAAAAAAACTACTTCCACTACCAGAAAAGAACCAGCCATCTTTTTGATATTTTTTTAGATTTGGATATTCAATTAAAGCAGATTTATAAAGGTCATTTAGCTCTATTGGGTCAATTAGTTTTAATATTTCATCAGATCTAATTTTATCCCAATTAATAAAAGAGGATAATTTTATGCTATCAAAAAGATTCTTTTTAAAAGTTTTATATACGATTGTTGTATCACATCCAATTGGTGGAGTAAATATTTCTAGCTTCAGAGGTTGTTCATCAAATCTATCTACAATCTCTCCAAATCCAGAGACATTTGCACTAGAATAATTATATATAAAGAATGGAAAATCAGCTCCAATTTGTGAGCCTATTTTTGCTAGAGTGTCAGTATCAAGATTTAAATTACAAGCTTTATTAACTAACTTCATAAAACTTGCACCATCGCTACTACCACCACCAAGACCAGCTTGAGCTGGTATTGTTTTATCAACCACAACTTTATGATGATAAAAAAAGTCTAATATATCTAAATCCCTAGTAAAATTATTTAGAGCAATAAAAGCCTTATATATAGTGTTTGATTTTAGCTCAATATCACCACACCCTTCAATTGTAAATGAATCACACTTTTGAGGAATAAATGAGATTGTATCGTATAAATTATCAACTCTCATAAATCTTGAAAGCAGAGTGTGAAAACCATCTTTATGACCTGTTATCTTCAAAAATATATTAACTTTGGCATAGGCTTTTATTTGCATTTAAATCCTTTTATTTATTATTCTTTTCATTTCTAGTAATTTCTCTATATTTGATAACCCATCTTTTTGCAAAAATAACAATTCATAAAGCTCTTCAAATTTATCTAAACTCATCGCTTTTATATGAGCATGTTCATTTCTAATATTAATTATTATTTGTAAAAATTGAGCTAATTTAGTATTGAAGAAAATATTATTTAGTTTTGAACTATTATTAAACTCTTTTAGTGTATCATTATCTTTTAAAAGTAAATGAATTATACCTAACATTAAGCCTTTTAATTTTCTATTATTCCTATATTCCGACATTCATCACCCCTCTAAACTTAAACTAATATAAAACAACTAATCATAAAACTCTTCATAATCATCCCCTAAGCACTCCAAAATAATCTCATGATTTTCATTAAAATAGTCCAATTGAGTCC